>JAFXDR010000026.1 GCA_017521145.1 Akkermansia sp.
ATGCAAGTACTTGGTTATGATTTCGTTCTCTTTGGGTTATAGAAAAGATCTACTTCATAGCCAACCTTACTCGATACTCTCGAGAATGCTGTATTTTACCTATTTTTACCAGCAGATTTGAAACAGACCCGGCCATGCGGCCGCTCAGAGTAAGAGAGTTACGCCTGCATTGCCCGCCCTCGGGCGGGCATCGAAATTCCCCCTGACGGGGGAATTAAATCCTGCGGTCTGAATCCAGCCTGCGGCTGGTCTAAATTGCGGGCTGACGCCCGCAATAAAAAAGCCCCCGGTCGGCAGATGCCAACCGGGGGCTTTTTTTACAAAATTACTGCTGGTTAGCCTTCTGAGCCTTATACTGCTCAAAGATGCCCTGCAGCGCCTTACCGGTCTGGGTCTTGGGCTGGTAGGGTTGGGCGGTAGTGGCAGGCGTAGTGGCCGGAGCCGGCAGGGTCTGGGCTGCGGTACCGTTGGCAGAAGCCTTGTTGAGCAACTCCTGGAGCTTGTTCACCAGAGAGGAACCCACGGAATCCTTGAGGCAATCACGATAGAGTTTGCTGGTCTGCCAGTTGTCGAAATTGAAGCGGGCGCTGTCGGGGATGGCGTTTTCGCTCTTGCGCACGCGGTAGCGGGAGTAGCCGCGCACAAAGTAATCGTACTCGGTATCGGAGCCGTAGTACTTCATATCAGTCAGCTCGCTGGTATCCATGGCGGTGGCCAGGGTGGGCTTGAGCAGCTCGGAGCGGCTTACGGTCTTGACGGCGCAGGAGCTCAGGCCCAGCGCAAGGAGCAGAACAGGAATCAGTTTTTTCATAATGATGAGGTGGGATGATGGATGAATAAGAGAATCAGAACAGGGTATAAATCACATACGCCCAGTGG
Source organism: Akkermansia sp. (assembly GCA_017521145.1). Taxonomy (GTDB): domain Bacteria; phylum Verrucomicrobiota; class Verrucomicrobiia; order Verrucomicrobiales; family Akkermansiaceae; genus Akkermansia. Next base: position 880 of record JAFXDR010000026.1, read on the forward strand.
GCGGTAATAGCCGCACAGATACCGCCGATGGTGTGAGCCCAGATGGCCTTGGAGGTCAGGTGACGGTAACCCAGGGTATCGAGCATGGCGGTGTGGGTGCTCAGGTAGCCGCTCCAGCACATGCCGATGGCGGTAAACACAGCAATGGCGTTTCCATCAAGCCAGCCGGCTTTCAGGAAATTGGGCACCAGGCCCAGAGCAGCGCCCACCGCCCCCAGTGCGGTGATGGGGAAGGCGATGAGGTGCGGATCGTTGAAGCCGAACAGCCACTCAAACACGATACTGCACTTCGCACCAATCCAGGGCAGAAGCTCCACGCCTTCGTAAGCGGCTCCGGTAAAGTTGCCGCCGGCAGAGGGCCCGAAGGTGAACAGCATCACCAGGGTGGAAATTATCAGCACACCGGGAATGATGGCAATACCCACATCCACACCAGTGCGGCCACCATCGAGGAGGGAGTCCAGAATACGCTGGAAAAGCGGCTTGGTGTATTCCTCCACCTTGGCTTCAGCCAGCTCGGCGGGTTCGCAGGCATCCTCCGTGGCGAATTCAGGCAGTTTCTTCAGGATGAAGCGCTGCATCAGGCGCGTGGAAACCATGCACCCGCAGCAGGCCCCGAAGAACCCGATGAAGGGCTCAACATAAAACCCCTGCCCCACCATGAACACGATGACCAGCAGCCCCATGCCGAATGCGGTGCCGAAATTGGTAAGCGAGATAAACTGGTATTTCTTGAAATAGGAACTGAAGCGTTTATCCTGCGCCAGGGCAATGATGGCGGGGTTATCAGACAGGAAGGTCAGCACGGCCCCCAGCGAAGCCACACCCGGCAGGTTGAAGAGCGGCTTCATGAGCGGGCGCAGCAGTTTTTCCAGCAGGCTCACCACGCCGAACTCCACAAACAAACGGCCAATAGCGCCGGTAATCACGCAAATGGCCATGAGGTAGAACACGGTGTTGAGCAGCAGGTCGTGCGCTGTCTTCATGATAGTGTTGAGCATCTGCGGCGTACCCATCTGGGAGGCCAGATAGCCGAAGAGCCCGAACACCACCACCAGGCAGATGATGCCCTTGGGGATACAATTATTGATTTTGCGAAGGATGTCTTTCATAAGAAAAGCTTAAGCCCCGGTTTTTGCGCCGGGGCTTATACCATATCTAACGATTCTATGCAAGAGTAATCTGCGCCTGTTTCAACGTAATCATGTATGTCTGAAAGTTTTTGCAAATATGTAATTTATCGGCGAGCAACCTGTCTCGGCGTAGCCTTGGCGAAGACGGAAGCGAGCGGAATTTGTAGCCCACAGTAGTGGGCGTAAAGATGAAAGGCAGGGGTAAGCCCGCAACGCGGGCGCAGCCCCTGCTACCCATAAAAAAACAAACGGAGCCCATGAAATGGGTGACAGAACAGAGGCTACTCAATAGAACCGTTCTTAACACACCACCAATGAATATCTTTCAACTCAACGCCATGCTTCTTCAAGAAACTGCAATACTCATCCTGCATCGAATGCGCCTTATGATGCTCATTCTGCCTTTCAATATATCGGATAACAGCTTCTTTATTTGATTCACTTACAGAAAATGCACCATAACCTTCTTGCCAGGCAAAGTCTTTGTAAGCCGGGTCAATGTTTTTTATCCATTTCGTACTGTTCGATTTAATATCACGCACAAAATCAGCCAGCCCAATCGTAACTGGCATCAAGGTCAAAACATGGATATGATCCGGACGCCCACCTACAACTAAGGCATGACCGGACATACCGCGAATCACACCTCCGATATAACGAAATATGCGTGGTAAATCATCCTCTTTCATGGTCAAGCCGCCAGCCTTTGTATGAAAGATGAGATGCGCGTAGATATTTGCAAAAGAATTTCCCATAGACCTACAGACATCTTACCACATAGATGCATCAGACGGCAAGATAAACAATCACGTTAGGAACGCCAGCGCCTATTAGTACACCGCCTCTGTCACCCATTTCATGGGCTCCAAAATCTTTTTTTCGGCTAGCAGGGGCTGCGCCCGCGTTGCGGGCTTACCCCTGCCTGTCATCTTTCACCCGCTTGCGCGGGCTCAAAATTACTTAGAGCAAATCAGCGTTTACAGCTCGTAGTAAGTATAACCGCTCAGACCGTTGCGGTAAGCCTCCAGCGCATCACGGCGCTGGCGGGGGGTGATGAGGCCGTGTTCCACACCGCGCTCAGCCAGGGCGCGGAACTTAGCCACCAGATCCTTTGAGTCGTATTTCACGTAGGAGAGCACATCGGCCACGCTGTCGCCTTCTTCCTCGTGGGTGAAGACGGGGCGGCCGTTTTCCAGGTGCACGCTCACCACATTCGTATCGCCGAGCAGGTTGTGCAGGTCGCCAAGTGTTTCCTGATAGGCACCCACCATGAAGATGGCCACGTAGTAGTTCTCCTTGGGGTCGACCTCGTGCAACGGCAGGGATTTGGCCACGTCCTCGCGGTCGATGAAGTGATCCACCTTGCCATCGCAGTCGCAGGTGATATCCACCAGCACGGTGCGCTGCGTGGGGCGCTCGTCCAGGCGCTGAATGGGCATCACCGGGAACAGCTGGTCAATGGCCCAGGAGTCCGGCAGGCTCTGGAACACGGAGAAATTGGAGTAGTAATAGTCCACCATGTTATCGGACACCTCTTTCAAATCCTCGGGGATTTCGCTCATTTCACCGATGCGGCGGGAGATAAGCCCCATGATGTGCCAGTAGATGGCCTCGCCCACACCGCGCTCGCGCAGAGTGGCATTGCCGTGGTAGAACATGGCGCGCA
>JAFXDR010000188.1 GCA_017521145.1 Akkermansia sp.
ACCAAACTGGAGGAGGCCGCTAAAAAACTCCGTAGCATGGCCACCATGCCCGTGCTGCCCGCCGCTCGCACTAACACAGCCGCCCCCGCTACGGCTCCGCTTAATTCGTAAATCGTACCTCGTAAATCGTAAATGAACTTTGACCCTCAGCTCCGCATTGACGACTTGCCGCTGGATGACGCTGCCCGCGTGCGCATGCTCATGACCGCTTGCGAGTGGCTGGCCCGGCAGCAATACCCCACGCACCACTTCGCGCAGGCGGCGGTGGATGTGAGCGCCAAGCTCGCGGGGCTGGAGGGTAACGCTGCCCGCCCCCTCTCCATGCAGACCATGCGCCGCCTGTACTATGACTGGGTGAACGGCAAGCAGGACAAGAAGACGGGCGAGGTGCTGGCAGCTCCCCGCACGTGGCTCTGCCTGGTAGACCGCCGCACGGTGGCTGCCAACAGGGCAGGCGCACGCACGGCACAACGCTGCTTCATAGCACACCTTGCCAAACTGGCCGCACGCCACAACCGCTCCCGCCGCACCGCCGTGCAGGAGCTGTACAACGAATGGTACACCTGCCAGACCATACCCGGCTATGAGGGGCTGAACTACGCCCCCAATATGCCGCTGCCCGAGGGATGGAGCTACGATAACCTGTGCCGCCGCATGCCCGATGCCGCCGCCCTGCGCGTGCTGCATGAGGGCGTGCGTGCCGCCTACGCCGACCTTGCGCAGGTGTTCTCCACCCGCGCAGGTATGTGGCCCGCCGCCGTGGTGAGCTTCGATGACGTGTGGCTGGATTGCCACGTGCAGGGTTATGACGGCAACGGCAAGCTGCAAGTGGGCCGCCCCCTCCAGCTCGGCTGCCTCGACCGTTACACAGGTATGCGCCTCTCATGGTTCACCAAACTGCGCACCAAGGCCGAGGACGGCCACAGCCTGCAGCTCAACTCTGACGAGATGCTCTACCTCCTTTGCAATTATCTCTACAACGTGGGCTACTCCAAACGCGGCACCGTGCTGGTGTGTGAGCATGGAACCGCTGCTATCAGTCAGGCGGTGGAGGAGCAGCTCGCCATCATCTCCGGCGGTAAAATAACCGTGGAGCGCTCCGGCATGACCGGGCGCAGACAAGCCGGGGCTTTCGGCGGCCGTGGCGTGGGCAACCCGCGTTTCAAGGCTGAGCTGGAATCTTGGCACAGCCTCCTCCACAACCGCATGGATGGTGTGCTCACTCAGGCCGGGCGCAACCGCACCGAGCCCGAGAAACTCCACGGACTGCTGGAGCATGAAAAAGCCCTTATCAAAGCGGGCGAAAACCTGCCCGCTGAGCGTGCCCTCGCCCTCGCTCCTTTCTCCATGACCCTTGCCCAGCTCGGTGATTTCCTCGCGCAGGTGGTAGGCGGCATCAACAACCGCACCGACCACCAGCTGGAGGGCTGGGAGGAATGCGGCTTCTGCTCCCCTGAATTCTCCTTTAACGCGCAGGACGGTTGGCAGCTCATGACCGCCATGAACGCGGACGATCTTGCAGAAGCGCAAGCCCTCATTGAGCGCAAACCCGAGCGCATGCGCCTGCGCAAACTTTCCCCCTGTGAGGCGTGGAACCTCTCCCAGCGACTCCCCGGCAATGAGCTGGTGCGCTTCACCCCTGCCGAATGCGTGGCCCTCATGGGTGCCCACCGCAAATTCAAACTCTCCGCCAAGGGCGGTTGCTTCCACATAGAATCCCGCAGCCGCCACCACCGCACGCTCCTCTTCAAGACCGAGGTGATGGATGCACGCGGCCACACATGGCAACTGCCCACCGGGCAGGACTACTTCGGCGTGCTCAATCCTTTCTCCGAAGAGCTTTTCGTGCTGGATGACAAGAACCGCGTGCTGGGTGCCGCCCCCATCTACCACCGAGCCGCCCACGTGGACGAGGCCGCCCGCCTCCGCGTGTTCGGTGATGTGATGCACCGCCGCGCCGAAGAGCTCGCCCGCATTGAGAACATGGTGGCACCTGATACCGCTGAACACCGCGCCCAGCTGGAGTACAACCGCGCCGTGACACGCGGAGAAGCCTTTGACCCCCTCGGCATTGCCGATGAACGCACCACCCGCAGACTCGCCAATCGCGCCAAGCGCACCCCCGAACCCGAGCCCGCGTATCTGCCCACACCAGCCCCCGCCGGACTCGGCCTGCCCGATGCCTACGAATCCTCTTCTTTTAACTATTAACCCGAACTCAACAACATGACAGAACAACAACTGAATCACCCCGCACGCACATGGCTGCGTGATGTCTACATGACCCAGCCCGGCATGACCAAAACCAAGGCAGCCGAAGAGCTGGGCATCTCTCACAAGGTGCTCAACGCCCTCATTGAGGGCAACTACACAGGCAACGCTGACAATCAGCTGGCCAAGCTGGATGAGCAGAAAAACCGACTCTCTGCGCTCGTGCGCGTGGAGGGTGTAGACCTTGACCACATCCCCACCGCTATGGCCCGCCGTATCTGGGCTGCGGCTGATGCCGCCAAATCCGCCCACCTCTGCGTGACCGTGTGCGGCAAGAGCCAGATTGGCAAGACCACCGCCGTGGAAAAATACAAGCTCATGTACCCCGAGACCACCATCTTTTTCCGCATGCCTACGCGCCCGACCATCACCACGCTGGTGCGCGAACTCACCGAGGCCACAGGGCTGCCCAAGGCCCGCAACGCATGGGAGGGAATGACCCGCCTCCGCGCACACCTCAGCCCGCGCCACCTCATTGTGGCCGATGAGGTACACCTCGCACTCACCCGCCGACAGGGCGTGGATGCGTTGGACGTGCTGCGCGAACTCTTCGACCGCTGCAAATGCGGCCTCCTGCTTATCGTGACCGACATCGGCGCACGCGAGATGACCAAGGGGCCGTTTGCCGAACGCCTCGCCCAGCTCGAACGCCGTGGCGAGTGGGAAATCCTGCCCGAAACTCCCACCAACAAAGACGTGCGGGCCGTGTGGGAAGCCTACGGCCTGCCTGAGCCCGATGCCGAAACCCAGCAGCAAATCGGAGCCATGGCCCGCAGCTCTTGCTTCGGCCAATACGTACACCGTCTCAAACTCGCCGCCAGCTTCGCCCAGCAGGAGGGCCGCACCCTCACTTGGCCTGACTTCATCCGCGCCGCCACCCGCATGGCTCGCCGCCCCGCCTGATACCATGATTGACGGACGCTCCAACCTCCTTGCCTCCGAGCTGGGCGATATCTTCGCCCGCCTCGGGTGGCACCGTGCAGGCTTCACCGCCATGGCCACGGAATCCGCCACCGCTGTGGCCGTGCAATACCGCAGCCCCAAATTCGGTGCCGTGCGCGTGGTGAGCTGTGATGCCCTCGGTGTAGCCCGCTGGCTCAAGACTCACGCCGTGAAACCCGGCGGCAAGGCTAAATTCGAGGAACTCCTCGACCGCAAAGAAAGCGTAGCTGCAGCCCCGGTGCAGCAGCTCCTGAACCTCACCGAACCCGTTGCACGCCGTGCCATGCTCCCCTCATGACCTACCCGCACACCATAGCTCGCGGCCCGCTGGTGGCTACCATCTCGCACCTGCGCAGCGGTGGCTACTCCGTGCGAGGCCACGCTCCCGGTATGCAGGATTGCCTCCGCCTCTACACCGCAGCCGAAGAAGCCCTGGCACACCGCGCCGCTCACTACTTCACCCACGCGGGATTCATCCCCGCAGACGATAAAATCCCTTCCTTAACCCAAAAAACAAAACAATGAATACTACAACCATCAATGATGCCGAAACAGCCCGCAAGGTGGCCGATAAAATCGTGACCCTGATGACCTCCATCACCGAGCAGGAATCCGCTCAGGAGCGCGAGATGAACGCCGTGGCTGCACGCTATGCAACCGTGATTGATACCCTGAAAGCCGAGCTCAAGGAACTGCAAGCCGCATTCCAGAAATACCTCAAAAAGGCCGCCAACCAGAAAGCGCTCTTCGATGAGGGCAACCGCTCCGGCCACTCCACGCTCGCCACATTCGGCTACCGTGACTCCGCACCGGCTCTCAAAGCCATGCAGGGCAAGCTCACCGATGTGGCCGCCACGCTCCACGCTCAGGGCAAGAAAGAATACCTCACCATCGAGGAGCCCAAGGTCTCAATCAACATCCCCGCCATCAAGGCCGCCAACCTCGGCGCGGGTGCCCTCGCTGACCTCGGCCTCCGCTGGGAGGTGAAAACCAACTTCTTCATTGAACCCACCAACGGCACCGTGACAAGTGCCCGCACCGCCAAGGCATGAAGAACCTCTCCAAAACCCAGCTGTCCGTCCTCGGCCAGCTCTCCACAAAAGCCTACCGCCACCTCGTGGCGGTGGGCTACCCCTCCAACGGATATGACGAGTGGAGACACGAATTCACCGCCGACCATTGCGGCGGCATTGACTCATGGCGCAAGCTCAGCCAGAAACACTATGTGCCGCTCTGCAACGCCCTCCGCGCAATCATCGGCCTCAAACCCATGGCCGACAACACACCCAAGACCGATGCCGCCGCGCTCATCTGGACGATACGCGACCGCGCCAGGCATTGGGAACTCTCCACCGCCTACATCGCAGCCATCGTCCGCGACCGCTTCGGCGTGGATGCACGCGCTGATATGAGCCTTGATACCATGCTCTCCGGCCTCGACTGCTGGCAGCTCACTCAGCTCCTCTACACCGTGCAGGCGCGTGGCCGCCGCAACACCGCCAAGACCGCCGAACGCTTCGAGGTGGACGCTCCCGCCGAGGTTCATACCTCCCGCTCCACAATACCGCCTGACCGCCTCAAAGACTGGCGCGGTGATGTGGATGCCAGCCCCCGGCCACAACGCGGCAGACGCTCTGCCAACCCCCTGCAGACCGCCCCATGATGGGCGGTTTTTTTTGCCCTGCCGTTTCTCACTTACTTGCAAATTCAGCCTCCCGCCGCTGCCCTCTTTCTCAAATACACCTCACACGGTATCGGGCTATCTAAAAGGCTGATATTCAGGCATCCCGCCCCTTTCTCACCCTTTCTCACCCCTCCTGCCTCAGCTCACCCCGCCCGGGATAATACCTGAACCTGACAAGTTTTGCGCTTGCGATTGACACAGAGTGGTGCTAGATTGTCTGCAATGAGCAACAAGTGCATACTCGTGGCAGAAGACGATGCTGCCATCCGGCGCGTGCTGGCAGATTCGCTGGCAGGAGCCGGCTATGAAGTGCGCACAGCGCCCAATGGCAGAGCCGCTTTTGAGCTGCTGCTTTCCACACCTGTCGACCTGGCTCTGCTCGATGTGAACATGCCTGAAATCAGCGGATTCAAACTGCTGCGCATGATGCAGAAAGAATGCCCGGGTATCCCCAGCATCATCCTGACCGCCTGCGGAGACGAACAGGACCGGGTGAAAGGCCTGCAACTGGGGGCAGATGACTATGTGGTCAAGCCCTTCAGCATAGCGGAGCTTCTGGCTCGTATTGCTGCGGTGCTGCGCCGCTCCCCCGGCCGCCAGCTGGCAGTGGCGCAGATACTCGCATTCCCCGGTGGCACGCTGGATGGCGAAACCCGCCGCGCCCAGTTTGACGATGGCACACCGATTCCACTCACCGAAAAGGAATTTGAGCTTTTCCGTTATTTCCTGACCCACCCGGGGCGTGTGATTCCGCAGGAAGAACTGCTCCTGCGCGTGTGGGGCAGCCGCACCCATGCCGGGCAGACCCGCACAGTGGCAGTCACGCTCACCCGCCTGCGCGAAAAGATTGGCGCAGCCCCCTCTGCCTGTATTGAAACCATCCGCGGCCGCGGATACCGCTGGAACAATGTATGAATAAGAAACTGACCCTCATCATCACCTTTTTCTCCCTGCTCACCCTGGGAGCCGTAGCATGGCTCGCCTACGAGGCAGCCACGCTTGATACCCGCCTGCTGCAGATTGACAAGGAAGCCCAGCAGAAACGACTGGTAGAGCTCTCCCTGCCCCGCATTCAGGCAGAAATCAAGCGTCTGCTGGAGCAGGAACGCAACAAGCTGGGCTATGCGCCTCCCATCGGTCAGCTCATCTATTCTCCGGACACGGAAAACATGCCCGACTATGTGCGCGGTTACTTCCTGCTCACCCCGGCGGGCTTGCAGGTACCCGAGGGGCAGGAGGAACTGGCTAAGGAAATCGAGGGCAAGGCCGCCATCATTGATACCATCCGCCGAAAAGCATTCAACCCGGCAGCACCCGTATACGACCACACCCAGCCGACCCACCAGACCCTTGATCCCAGGACCCAGCTGCCGGTCTTCGGTGTCTACGAAGCCCAGGATTCTGATTTTACTCAGCCCTTGGAAATGAAAGGCGACCCGGGCCCCTTCTATTCATGGTACTATATTGACGACATGATTTACATGCGCAATATCCGCACCACGCACGGTTCTGCGGCAGAGGGCATTCTGCTGGATGCCACAAAACTGGCCGAGCGTCTCATGCCCTTTGTAGAACCGGCACTGAAAGGGGCCACTATTTCGCTGTGCAGGAAAAAGGAACCCGCCAATCTCTTCCCCCTGCCCATGGTATTGCGACCAGGGGATGATGTGGAAGTGCCGGACACCGCTGCCCGCCGTGAGGCCATGCGCGGCACACTGGCCTCAGCCTGCCTGGTTACGGTGCTGGCGGTGGGCATTCTGTTCGGGCTGCTGTTCTTCTACGCCCGCACCGAGCGTCGCCGGGCAGATTTTGTCTCTGCCGTGACCCACGAACTGCGCACCCCGCTCACCAGTTTCTCGCTCATGACAGAGATGCTCAAAAACAAGCTGGTGCCTGCAGAAAAGCTGGATGAATACCACGAAACCCTGCACCAGGAAAGCCTGCGCCTCGGCCACTTGGTGGAGAATGTGCTGGCCTTTGCCAAACTGACCCGCGGCAAGCAACGCGGCAGGGCCGATAAAGGCCCCTGCCCGCAGCTGATTAACCGCGCACTGGAAAAGGTGGAATTCAGGTTGAAGGAAGCGGGCTTCCGTGTGCAGGTAAAGCACGACAAACGCACGGAACTGCTCACCCTGAATACTGACATCATCTCGCTGGAGCAGATATTCACCAACCTGGCGGATAACGCTATCAAATACGCCGCCACGGCAGAACACCCCACCATCAGCATCACCACGCTGCGCGGACACGACACGCTGAGCATCCGTTTTGCCGATAACGGCCCCGGCATCCCTGGAAAACTGCAGCGGGACATCTTCCGCCCCTTCTCCCGCTCTGCCAGAGATGTGGAAGGTCGCAAACCCGGCGTGGGCCTGGGCCTGGCACTCTCCCGCGATGTGGCGCGCAGTATTGGCGGCAACATGGTGCTGGAAAAGAGCGACAACTCGGGAACAGCCTTCACCATCACCCTGCCCTTGTAATTCTGCGCAAGGAGCGATACAACAAGGCCCGCAGGCATCTCACCTGCGGGCCTTGTTCCTTGACTGAAAGGGAATCGGTTTACAGCTTCTTCCAGGGGAGGGCCGCCAGAAGCTTATCGAAGCCCAGACCAGTGCCGGCAGGCACGGGGAAATCGGGCGTGATATTCATGCCCAGTTCCTCAGAGAAAGCATTGGGGCGGTACACATGGTGAGTTACCAGGCCGCACAGGGGAATATCCTCTGCGGGCTTGCCGGTATAGAACTTAGCCGCGTTGTAAGCAGCCCAGCACTGCCCCAGGGGGTGATCCATGTAGGTGGTGAACACCGGCAGACCCGTGGTGCTCTGGTGGCGGGCAGGCTTCACGATACGCATCATCGGCTTGCTGGTGCGGGCAGGGATAATGCTCTCATTCTGCACCGGCATATCGTACCCCAGGGGCATACCGGCATCCTGGAGGCTCTGCCAGGCCTCTACATCGTAATAGCAGGGGTCTTCCACAAAATCTATACGCTGGCGCATGGCATCAGACAACATGTCCCAGAACTGCAGGGCTTCCTCCGGGGAAAGGGTGCAGTTGAAATCCACACGCCACTTCCAATCCGGCACCATGGCAGCCAGGTTCACCAGACGCTCCACCGTGGCAGCAAGTTTGGGAATCACCTTGATCTTGCCCACGCGGAACCCGCGCTGGTGCAGGTTGTACACCTGGGAAGGCGTGGCGCTCACCGTCAGCGTGGCATAGCTGCGCGGCACAGTCAGCCCCTCAAAAAGGCTCACCCCTTTAGCTCGGGCCTCGCCATCCAGCTCAATGCACTTCAGAGCGCGGGCACCCAGGCGCATCGGCGTGCCGTCGCGCAGGGCATCAAGCTCATACTCCAGCGGAGAATCGCCCAGTTCCGGCCAGGCCTGCAGACAGGCGTAACCGCCATTGTCACCACGCAGCAGAACACCCTCGCGGGGCTGGGCTGCGGCACGGGCGCTCATGGCACCCACGGGGTACAGAGTATACGGAGTATAGTGCATGCCCCTATTTAAGCACTTCGGGCGCATTTGTCACGCTCAATCTGCATTTACTGCCACGCTTTTTACGCATAATGCGGGCTTTTCTGCCATGAAGTCGATTGATGCTTGATTTCCAGTGCCGGGCTGGGTAGAATGGCGGTGTATGAAGACTTGTCTGGGCAGTCTGTTATTGGTTCCTGTGATTCTGGCACTGGTGGTATCCATTGTCTACCACACCTCTGTCAATTCCGAGCTGCAGTTTGAGCAGCGCGATACAAACGCCCAGTACATCAACACCGCCCGCTCGTTCCGCCCGCAGATTAAGGAGCCGGAAAAACCAGCCACGCCTCCCGCCCCTGCCAGCGACAAGGACACCCCCACCCCCGCCGGTGCCGTGCCGGGGCTGGTGGATGACGATGTGGCAGAAGAAGTCTGATGCCTTCCCGCCCCATGAGCAGCAGCCCCGTACAGCGCCCCGTCATCGGCTACACCCTGGGTGACCAGGCCGGCATCGGCCCGGAAATCATGCGCGCAGCACTCGCTGCACTCGCTGCAGAAGATGCCGAATTCCGCCCCATGGGCGCGACCATCAGCACCACCCCCGGCTGCCCCACACGCGAAACTGCACTGGCCGCTCTGGAGCAGCTGGAAACCGCCGCTGCCGCACTGCGCGATGGCAGTATCGATGCCGTGGTCACAGCTCCGGTCTGCAAGGAAGGGCTGCATAGCGTCGGTTTCACCTTCCCCGGGCAGACTGAATTCTTTGCCGCCCGCCTCGGGGTGCAGAATTACGCCATGTGCCTTACCGGGCAGAGACTCACTGTAGCTCTGGGCACCATCCACACCGCACTGGCAGATGTACCCCGCCTGCTCACCACGGCAGAGCTCGTGCGCATCGGTTGTCTGCTGGCAGATTTCGTGCGCCGCAGTGGCAAGGCCAGTCCCCGCATTGCCGTGGCTGGGCTCAACCCCCACAATGGCGAAAATGGCGCGTTTGGCAATGAAGAGCAACGCATCATTTCCCCCGCCGTGGCAGAACTCCGGATTGCCCTTCCCTGGGCGCAGATTACCGGTCCCTGCGTGCCCGACTGTGTGTACCGCGATGCCGCCCTGGGGCAGTTCGATGCCATTCTGGCCCCATACCACGACCAGGCGCTTATCCCCCTCAAATTGCTCGATTTCGATAACGCGGTGAATGTCACGCTGGGACTCCCCCGCTTCCGCACCAGTCCCGACCACGGAACAGCCTTCGGCATTGCAGGTAAAGGAATCGCCAACCCCGCCAGCACCATCCGCGCTTTCCAGCTGGCACTTGCCTGCGCCCGTGCAAATTGATGAACGGGTCAAAAATTCAGGAATTCTGAAATAATTGCGGCAGCATTTTAAACGTGTCATCATTTTGTCATGCAGTGCTGACACACTACCACCTGGCAGCAATCAGCTTTTCTTAAAGAAAAAGCCGTTAACCCGCGCCAGTATCACTATCTCCACCTGTCAGGCGTCTCGCGTGCGCACGCGCGATACCAGTTTTTCCCTGCTTTTTTATCACGATCGGCCATAAAATCATTCCGTACCGGCAGAGCGTTCACCTGAAGCGGGGGATAAAACACTTGCCAACCCACCTGTTCCTGTGGTAGTATCCCCCCACGCCGTGCCCACCAGTTCGGCGAACACACAGAGTCACGTATCACCTTCCCCCATTTCATTACATGAGTAACATCTTCAAAAAGGCACTCAAGCTGGCTGCTCTGACTTTGGCAGCCATCGCGGGCATGCCCGATACCCAGGCCGCCTACAACCCGGCTATCACCAGCCGTGGCTTTGTGCCGCCGGCTCCGCCCCGCCGCTCTGCCATGCCGGATCGCCGCCTGCCCAATCTGGGCCGCGACAAGCACGGATTCCCGTTCTACCACCCGCGCCAGCTCAACCGCGTGGTGCGTACCACCGCCTACACCCACTCCGAGAGTGACCACGTGGGCTATGGCCCCCGCAACGCCATCGGTACCTACCTCAAGTACGGTGAGCGCGTGCGCAGTGCCGCGGCCGACTGGTCTGTATACCCGCTGGGTACCAAGTTCAAGATTAAGGGTGAACCCTATGTCTATGTGGTAGATGACTACGGCAGCGCCCTCGTCGGCACCGCCACCATTGATATCTACCAGCCCAACAAATCCCTCATGAAACAATGGGGGCGCCGCGTGGTGGAAATCGAGGTGATTGAGTGGGGCTCCTCCCGCCTGAGCATGGAAAAGCTGGTTGACCGCCGCCGCTACACTCACTGCCGCCAGATGTATGCTGCACTGCTTGAGCAGAGCCGCCACCGCAACACTGCGCAGAACCGCCGCCGCTGATATACTAGACACATTTTTCCTATTCCTCCGGGCTTGCAGGTTCTTCTGCAAGCCCGGTTTACTTTATCTCTTTCTCTTTTTTTATCTGATTATCAATCGGTAAAAACCTCTGATAAAAATAATTCCACTTTTTCCTACCATTTTACTTGACTTTTCAAGATAGCGCGGTAAACTAAGCACACGCATACAAGATATAGTAGGAGCCATGAAGATACGGAAACGCAACGGACAAACCGCAGCCTACGAGCGGGAAAAGATAGAGCGGGTGATACGCCTCGCCTTTGAAAGTGTGGGCAAGGGGAACAATGAAGATGAAGTAGCCCGCCTTGCAGCGGACATCGAATCCCGGCTGCAGACGCAGGGTGAAGAGCTGGTGGCGGTTGAAAGCATCCAGGACCTGGTGGAAGCCGGCCTGATGGTGGCAGGCCACTACGAAGCTGCAAAAAACTTTATTCTCTACCGCAATGAGCGCAGCCGGGCCCGCGCCGCCCGGGAACAGCTGCTGGCGCATTTCCCCGATTGCAGCGGGCTGGAGACCACGCTGCGCCAGGTGCAGGCCGAGTTTCCGGAAGAAGAATACGCCCTGCCCCAGCTCACAGCGCGTTTCCGCAGTTTCAGCAAGACGGGGCAGAGCCGGGAAGCCGCACTCACCAGCCTTATCAAGGCCGCGGCAGAGCTCACCACACGCGATGCCCCGAACTGGGAAATGATAGCCGCGCGATTCTGGCTGCTGCGCTTCCGCGCCCAGCTGGTGCAGCACGAGGCAGAGGCAGGCATCACCTGCCTGCACGACAAGCTCACCCACCTCACCAAAAAGGGAGTCTACGGCCCCTACATCCTGGCACACTATACCAAGGCTGAAATCGATAACTTTGAACAACTCCTGCAACCGGAGCGCGACCACCTGTTCAACTACTCCGGGCTGGAGCTGCTGCACGGCCGCTACCTCATCCGCACCCACGCCGGAGCCGTGCTGGAAAGCCCGCAGGAAATGTTCCTGGGAATCGCCCTGCACCTGGCCATGAATGAGGGGGCAGACCGCGCCCAGTGGGTACAGCGCTTTTACGATATGCTCAGCACCCTGAAAGTGACCGTGGCCACCCCCACCCTGGCCAATGCCCGCAAACCCTTCCACCAGCTTTCCTCCTGCTTCATCGACACCGTACCCGACAGTCTGGACGGCATCTACCGCAGCATCGACAACTTTGCCCAGGTAAGCAAATACGGCGGCGGCATGGGGCTCTACTTCGGCAAAGTGCGCGCCAGCGGCAGCGCCATCCGTGGCTTTCCCGGTGCAGCAGGCGGGGTCATCCGCTGGATTCGCCTGGCCAATGACACAGCAGTGGCTGTAGACCAGCTGGGCGTGCGGCAGGGTGCCGTAGCCGTCTATCTGGATGCCTGGCACCGCGACCTGCCGGAATTCCTGGCGCTGCGCACCAACAATGGCGATGACCGCCTGAAAGCGCACGATGTGTTCCCCGCCGTGTGCTATCCGGATTATTTCTGGCAGCAGGCACGCGACAACATCGGGGGCGACTGGTACCTCATGTGCCCGCACGAGGTAAAGAGCGTGAAAGGCTATGCCCTGGAAGACAGCTACGGCGAGGAATGGGAAGAGCGCTACCTGAGCTGCGTGGCCGACTCCCGCATTCACAAACGCGTAGTGCCCATCAAGGATATCATCCGTCTCATCCTCAAGAGCGCCGTGGAAACCGGCACCCCGTTTGCCTTCAACCGCGACCTCGTGAACCGGGCCAACCCGAACAAACACCGCGGCATCATCTACTGCAGCAATCTCTGCACCGAAATCGCGCAGAACATGAGCGCCATCGAAACCATCAGCCAGACCACCACCACCGTGGACGGTGAAACCGTGGTGGTCACCACCACCAGACCGGGCGATTTCGTGGTCTGCAATCTGGCCAGCCTCTCTCTGGGCCGCATCGATGTGCGCAATCCGCAGGAGGTAGCAGAAATCACCCGCTGTGCCGTGCGTGCTCTCGATAACGTGATAGACCTGAACTTCTACCCCCTGCCCTATGCCGGAATCACCAACCGCAGCAACCGCCCCATCGGGCTTGGTGTAAGTGGCTACCACCACATGCTGGCCAGACAGGGCCTTCATTGGGAAACCCAGGAGCACCTCGACTTCGTGGATACGCTCTTCGAGCAGATTAACCACGCCGCTATCTCCGCCAGCTGCGAAATAGCCCGCGAAAAAGGAGCCTATGCCAACTTTGAGGGCAGCGAATGGCAGACCGGTGCCTATTTCGACCGCCGGGGCTACACCGCCCTGCACTGGCAGGAACTGCGCCAGCGCGTAGCCACCCACGGCCTGCGCAATGCCTGGCTGCTCGCCATAGCCCCCACCAGCAGCACCAGCATCATTGCCGGCACCACCGCCGGGGTAGACCCGGTCATGAAACTCTTCTTCCTGGAGGAAAAGAAGAGCGGGCTCATGCCCCGCGTAGCGCCTGATCTCACGCTCCAGACCCTCTGGCTCTACAAGAATGCCCACCACATTGACCAGACATGGTCGGTACGGGCAGCCGGGGTGCGCCAGCGCCACATCGACCAGGCGCAGAGCATGAACCTCTACATTACCCACGAATACACCCTCCGCCAGATACTCAACCTCTATATCCTCGCCTGGGAATGCGGAGTGAAGACCATCTATTACATCCGATCCAAAAGCTTAGAAGTAGAAGAATGTGAATTATGTGCCAGCTGAACCGCAGACCACTCTTTAACCCGCAGGGCGACTCCGACACCGCCGCCCGCCGCATCATCAACGGCAACACCACCAACCTCAACGATTTCAACAACATGAAATACGCCTGGGTGAGCGGGTGGTACCGCCAGGCGATGAATAATTTCTGGATTCCGGAGGAAATCAACCTCGCGGCCGATGTGAAGGACTACCCGCGCCTGAGCCCGGCCGAGCGCCGCGCGTTCGATAAAATCCTCTCCTTCCTCGTCTTCCTGGACAGCATCCAGACCGCCAACCTCCCCTCCGTAGGCGAATACATCACCGCCAACGAAGTGAACCTCTGCCTCTGCATCCAGGCCTTCCAGGAGGCCGTGCACAGCCAGAGCTACAGCTACATGCTCGATACCATCTGCGAACCGCAGCAGCGCCAGGAGGTGCTCTATCAGTGGCGAAACGACGAACACCTGCTGCGCCGCAACACCTTCATCGGCAACCTGTACAATGAGTTCCAGCAGAACCGCACCCCGGAAAACTTTGCCCGCACCCTGGTGGCCAACTTCATTCTGGAAGGCGTATATTTCTACAGCGGCTTCATGTTCTTCTACAACCTGGGCCGCAACCAGAAAATGCCCGGCAGCGCGCAGGAAATCCGCTACATCAACCGCGATGAAAGCACCCATCTCTGGCTCTTCCGCAACATCATCCGCGAGCTCCAGCACGAGGAACCCCGGCTCTTCACCCCGGAAAAAGTGGATGAGTACCGCGCCATGATCCGCGAGGGAGCCGAGCAGGAAATCGCCTGGGGCAGCTATGTCATCGGCGATGACATCCCCGGGCTCACCACCGGCATGGTGCGCGACTACATCCGCTACCTGGCCAACCGCCGCTGCCAGGAACTCGGCTTCGCCCCGGTATACGAAGGCTGCGAAACCGAACCGCCCTCCTGTGCCTGGGTCAGCCAGTTCAGCAACGCCAACCTCATCAAGACCGACTTCTTCGAAGCCCGCTCCACCGCTTACGCCAAAAGCACCTCACTGGTGGATGACCTCTAGGAACGCCTGGGGCTCAAGTGTCCCCAAATTATCTCGCCGCAGGCGGGATAATAGAACCTACCCCTCATCATGCCGCGAAGCGGGCTTGCAAGACATCGCACAATCTGCTACAACCACCGCAGCATGAGCAACGCAGGGATGCAGCAAGGCATGAAGCAAAGCATGGTGGCCACCGCCGCCATGCAGCAGTTCATGCGCGCCCTGCAAGCCACCAACATGGAACTGCGCACGCTCACCACCCAGGCCATGGCGGCCAACCCGGCGTTGGAGGAACTGCCGCCGCCCGATGAGGAACGCGAGCAGCTGGAAACCGATACCGCGGCCACCCGCCGCCATGATTTCCTGCTGGATTCGCTGACGGAAGCCCCTAGTCTCTCCGCCCACCTGGAGGAGCAGATTCGCCGCAGCGCCCTGCCCGCCAAAGTAGAATCAGCCGCGCTTCAACTGATACAGCAGCTGGACACGCGCGGCTATTTCTGCGAATCCCCTGCCGACATTGCACGGCAGCAGGGCTGGAGCACCAGCCTGCTGGGCAAAGCCCTGCAAGCCGTGCAGGACCTCGACCCCGCCGGAGTAGGAGCCACCGATTTGCGCGAAAGCCTCATGCTGCAATTGCGGCGCGAAGGAGAGGAGGACTCCCTGGCCATGCGGCTGCTCCAGCACCACTGGCAGCAGCTCGTGCAACACCGTTACGCAGAAGCAGCCCGGGAACTGGCAGAAAGCGAACCGGCCATCGCCGGGGCAGCACACCGGATTTCACAGCTGAACCCTAACCCCGGAGCCGCCTTTGCCCGCGAGGACAATAGTGAGATAGAACCGGATGTGCTTGTAACGCTCAAGGCAAATGAGCTTGAAGTGAGCCTGACCCATGCCAACATTCCGCGTCTGGCACTCTCTGCCGAATACCGGGAAATGATGGCCGAACAAGCCGACAACCCGGAAGTGCGCCGCTACCTCTCCCGCTGCTTTGCCGAAGGGCGCGAACTCATCAAAGCCATCGCCCAGCGTCAGGAAACCATTCTCAACGTCGCGCAGGAAATCGTGCTGCGCCAGCGTTCATTTTTCCTGAGTGGTCCTGCAGCCCTCGCTCCCCTGCGCATGGAACAAGTGGCAGAAGCCACCGGGCTGCATATCTCCACCATCTCCCGAGCGGTGAATGGCAAATTCCTGAAATGCACCTGGGGCGTTTTTGAACTGCGCCACTTCTTCACCACCGACCTGGGCGGCTCCCACTCCCCAGAAGCCGTGCAGGCCCGCATCCGCGACCTCATTGCCGCAGAGAACCCGCGCCACCCCCTTTCCGATGCAAAGCTGGAGCAGCTTCTCGCAGCAGAAAACATCACCATTGCCCGCCGCACCATAGCAAAATACCGCGATATCATGCACATTCTGCCCGCCAGCCTGCGCCGGCGCTGATTTTTCCCATCCCCTCACGCGCCAACGGCGCGTTTTCACTCAGGCTCCGCCCGTTTTCACTTTTCACTCGCGCGCCAGCGCGTTTTCACGCAGCCGCAGGCTGCTGAAACTAAATCCCGATAAGCACAAATCATTAAATACCAGCATCCATTGGGAAACAACATCGAATCAGCGCCCGGTGGGCTCAGGTGAGGGATGAAAAAGCCATGCACCGCATGGTGCATGGCTGGGAAATCGGGCTTTGGAGGCCGGCTTATGCTCCGCCGGCGTTGGCCATGTTCTGCAGTTCCTTGGGCAGGAAGTTCTTGAAGCGGGCCTTGTCGATAGCTTTCATGTAGGCCTCCTCAGGGGAAACGATACCTTGCTGCAGTTTCTGCCAGATGGCATCATCCATGAACTGCATGCCAAGCCCCTTGCCGCCGGTGATGACATCGGCCAGTTTCTGGGTGGCGCCTTCACGGATAATGGCGCTCACGGCGGGGGTGGCAAAGAGGATTTCGTTCACCGCCACACGGCCGGGCTTGTCGCAGCGCTTCATGAGCAGCTGGGCCACCACGCCGCGGAGCGAGCCTGCCAGCATGGTGCGGGCCTGCGACTGCTGCTCTGCCGGGAACACGTCGATGATACGGTCCACCGTCTTTCGGGCATTGTTGGTGTGCAGCGTGCCGAACACCAGCAGGCCGGTTTCGGCTGCGGTGAGGGCCAGGGAGATGGTCTCCAGGTCGCGCATTTCGCCCACCAGCACGATATCGGCATCTTCACGCAGGGAAGCGCGCAGGCCATCTGCGAAAGTGGGGGTGTTGTTGGGCACTTCGCGCTGGGTGATGATGCTCTTCTTGCTGGGGTGCACGAATTCGATGGGTTCCTCCACGGTGATGATGTGGCGGGCGAAGTTCGTGTTGATGTAGTCAATGAGGGCTGCCAGCGTGGTGGATTTACCGGAGCCGGTGGGGCCGGTCACCAGCACCAGACCGGAGCGCATTTCGCCGAAGCGCTTGATCTGCTCGGGCACATTGAGCTGCTCCAGGGTGAGAATCTTGGTGGGAATGAGACGGAACACGCAGCAATAACCGCGCTGCTGCTTCATGAAATTGCAACGGAAACGGGATTTTTCGTCCATTTCGTATGCAAAGTCAGCATCGCCGATCTCACAGTATTCCTTCCACAGCTTGGGCGGGCAGATGGGTTCCATGAGCTCCACCATCTCCTCGTGGGTGAGCGGCTCCTCACGAATGGCGGTCACATCGCCATGCACGCGGATTTTGGGGGGCTCGCCTTCAGAGAGGTGAAGGTCAGAACCGCCCTGGTCTACCAGAGCCTGGAAAAACTCGTCAATTTTATTCTTCATATCGGGAAAAAGGATAAGGGTTCAGTCAGATTCAGGCCTGGGCGGGAGCGGCGGGCTCGGGGTGTTCTTTCAGGAATTTTTCCATCATCACGCGGTCAGTAGCACGGCTGAGACATTCATCGCCGGCTATGATGCCATCGAGGTAGAGCTGCTGCAGCGAATCGTCCATCAGGCGCATACCCTGGCTCTTACCGGTCTGGATGAAGCCGGGAATCATGAAGGTCTTGCCTTCGCGAATGGCATTGGCCACGGCAGCGTTGTTCACCAGAAGCTCCAGAGCCATCACACGACCGGTACCATCTTTCCTGGGAACCAGCTGCTGGGAGAAGATGCCTCGCAGCGATTCGGAGACCATCACGCGGATGTGGTCCTGCTCTTCCACGGGGAAAGCATCCAGAATACGGTCAATGGTACGGGCCGCGGAGCCGGTATGCAGGGTACCGAGCACCAGGTGACCCGTTTCTGCAGCGGAGAGCGCCAGCGAGATGGTTTCCAGGTTGCGCATTTCACCCACCATGATGACATCCGGGTCTTCACGCAGAGCACCACGCAGGGCGCGGCCAAACGATTCCGTGTGGGTGTGCACCTCGCGCTGGTTCACATGGCAGCCCTTGCATTCGAACACGGTTTCGATGGGGTCTTCCATGGTGATGATGTGATCGTGGCGGTCGCTGTTGATGAAATCGATGATGGAAGCCAGTGTGGTGGACTTACCGGAACCCACAGCGCCCGTAACCAGAATAATACCGTTGGTGAAGCGGGTGAGCGGCTCCACGTATTCGGTAGGCAGGTTGATTTCCTTCATGGAGAACACGCGGCTGTTGATGATACGGTAGGCAATATCATACCCCAGACGCTGGGAAACCACAGAAGTACGGTAACGGCCCAGGGCATTCTGGTAGGCAAAGTCCACATCGCCCACTTCCTTGAGACGAGCCCACTCCTTTTCACCCAGGAAGCTATCCACCAGAGCATGGCAGTCATCCTTGGTGAGGGTGGGAGCCCCTTCCCACATGGGCTGGAGCGTACCGAAGCGGCGCCAGGAGGGAGGATTGGCCGAAGGCAGGTGAATATCCGAGCACTTGGCATCAATACCCTGCTTCAGGAAATCATCCACATGCAGGGAAAGCAGAATCAGCAAGGGACCTTCTGCCTGGGCGTAGATATAGGCGTGGTACTTACCGCAGGGACCATCTGCTATGAAATCCACAACTCCTTTTTCTTCCAGCTCGGTGCGCTGCTCAGCAGTGGTGCAGCTTTCCACCAGCTTCCTGGTATCATCGGCGGTCAGCACCCCGGCGGTATCAGCCACGGGAGCATAGGCCCCGGCCTGCATCCAGTACGGCTGAAGCCCCGGCCCCAGGTACATGGTGGGACTGTAGATGGTTTTACCCAGCTTCAGGTACTCACCAACATTATCATAGATATAAGTAGAATCACTCATGGCGGTTAATGAACAGTCTATCACTTCCACTCCCTCATGGCGAGCAAAAATGTTGGCTTCACCTACGTTTTCAGCGTTTTCCAGCCGCTAAGGCAAAAGCCCGTCACCCCATGCAGGTGGCGGGCCTGTTTCAAATCTGTTTTTCTATTTAATCAACAGAGCGTTCCACGCTGGCGAAACCATCCTTCACGGCAGTGATGGTCACAGCATCTCCCGCAGCCAGCCCGCTGCGGCAGGACTCTGCCACCGGCAGGAACTGGTCACCGTATTTGATACTGAGGCTATCGCCCTCGCCCACAATCTTACCGCGGGTACCCGCCAGGCTTTCCTGAGCCTCGCGCGGTGCCTTGCGCAGCAGGCAATTCATGACCAGGCGCCGCACGAACTGAGTCCAGAGCGTGTAGTAGAGCGCAGCGCAGATGATCAGGATGACGATATACACCAGCACCGACCACTGCACCGGCAGGTCAAACTGCATGGTTCCCCACAGAGAGAATACCAGCATGGATATCCAGGAAAGGAACTCCGTGTTGCAGAATACATCCAGCACCAGCAGCGTGAGGCTGATGGCAAGCATCCAGTGCAGGAAAGTGCCATTGCTTATCCCGAAGAAATCCGCGAGGAAAAGAGCAGTAGTCATGGCCGGAATCAGCGCTTGAGGTCAATCACCGCCGGCACACTGTTGGGCAGGTACACGGTGGAGGCCGGGTTGGTGGTGATGGTGGCGTAGCCCTCCAGTGCCTGGCGGTTCATGAGCACTTTGGCCGCAGCCTCGGCCCCGATGATGGAAGCCAGGCGCTCCAGATAGGCCGTCTCTGCCTCGGCGGTGAGGCGCAGGGCTTCGGAGGCACCCTGGGCGCGCAGAATGGCGGCTTGCTTTTCAGCTTCTGCCAGGCGTACCTTGGCGGTGCTTTCACCCTCGGCCTGCAGCGCGGTGGAGCGGCTGATTCGCTCTGCCTCCATCTGGCGGAGCATGGCCTCGCGGGTCTCGGTATCGGTGGTGAGTTCCTTGATTTCGATGGAAGTAATGGCAATACCCCAGCGTGCCACGGTGGAGGAAACAGCCAGGGTCACCTTTTCCGACATCTCGGAGCGGGAGGAGAGTATCTCATCCAGGTTGCGGCTACCGATAAGCGAACGCATTTCGTTAAGCACCAGCTCGATGAGCGACTGGTGCAGGCGCTCCACCTCGTATACCGCCTTGATGGGGTCGGTAATGCGCCAGCGAACCACACAGTTCATCTGCATGGTAGCGTTGTCCTTGGTAATGCAGGAGCGGGGCTGTGTGTCGAGCAGCTGCTCGGTCAGCTCAATGAAATAGCCGTCCTTATTGGTCAGGGTGCCCCAGGCGGGGGACACATCGCGCAGTTTCTGCAGAATAGGAATGCGGAACTGCAAGCCACTCTTTTTCACAGAGGTGGGCTTGCCGAACATCTCGACAATGGCACAATGGCCCTGCTTTACGGTGAAAATGAACATATCCCTATCGTACTACAGGCTCACATATATTCAACTCAAGGATTTGTCATCACGCAATCGCACGCATACAAGCCATTGTATCAGCGCAATCCACGCAGCTGTCAATATCCACGCCATCCGGCCGGCAGGTCTGTACCATATCGTGTAAAATCCTGCCCGGCATGCGCCCCGACAGCATCCAGGGATGCGGAAACTGCAGCTGCGCCACCAGGGCGGCATCCATACATTCCACCAGGTAGGCACTGCAGAACGGAGCCCAGGCATCCAGCTCAGCCTGTACATCAGCAGCATTCCGGCCTCCCTGAATGTTCAATTTCCGGATAACGCGCTGGGGCCCAATCACCCGGGCATCCTGTGGGGTCTGCTCACCTTGCAGCTGGGCCAGGTGCAGGCGGGCCTGCTGCATGATACGGCAGATTTCCTCTGCCCCCTGCCCGGCAAAGACTCCCACGCGTTTCACATGGGCGCTCGGCATACCCGCGGCATGCGCAGGGCTCACAAAACGCGTGCTCCCCGGGCAGAAATTGAAACCGATATACTCAGCACCATACGCCGCAGCGCAATCTACGGAGCCGGTATAGGTCTGGCCGCACACTTTGATGAAAGGGCGGCGGCGGTTTCTGGTGCTGGTGGATTCTGTTTTCATATTCCTGATTGGGGTATAAATAAAAAAGCCCGGGCTTTCCGGGAAGCCTGGGCGGTATGTCGTTTTCCTGTTTCTGCGTGCCGCGTTGCGGCACTGGTGATTGCTTCCCGGTGTCTTCTTACAGCGCGTAATAATAATACATAGCAGCATAGCTATGCATATCGGCGTTGCTGGAAGCGGGGGAAATCATCTGCACGCAGTCTACCACTCCACGGCTCCCCTTTGCAAGTCAATTATGCGGCATCACCTGTTTTCTGTTTTCAAACACGTTTTATTTCTGTAACTATACTATTATCAAATCTTGTGCTTCTGAATTTTTGAAAAATGCAGCAAAAAAAGGTTGACAAAAAAGTTAGTTCAGCCTAAAATCCCGCTGCCTTCAAAAATTAGCTTAAACTAACATCATCATTCAGATGAACACCGAACCACTCAAACTGAACCAGGTCAGGATAGGCCGGAGCGTGCGCGTAGTACGCGTGCTGGGCGAAGGAGCCCTGCGCCAGCGCATCCTGGACATGGGGCTGACCAAGAATGCCGAAGTGAAAGTGCTCAAGATGGCCCCTTTCGGCGACCCGATTGAGATAACTGTGCGCGGGTTCCAATTATCGCTGCGCAAAGCCGAAGCCGCCTGCATCGAAGTAGCCTGAAACGCGAACAACATTTTTTCAGACACACACACATGAAAAAACATATCGCATTAGCCGGCAACCCGAACAGCGGCAAGACCACGCTGTTCAATGAGCTGACCGGAGCCAACCAATACGTGGGCAACTGGCCCGGCGTGACCGTGGACCGCAAGGGCGGCCAGCTGACGGAACACGAGGAAATCGAGCTCCAGGATCTGCCCGGCATCTACTCACTCTCCCCTTATTCGCCGGAGGAAATGGTCTCCCGCCGCTACCTGCTGGAAGAAAAGCCAGACCTGGTGGTCAACGTGGTAGATGCCACCAATCTGGAGCGCAACCTCTACCTCAGCTCACAGCTCATGGAAACCGGGTTGCCCATGGTCGTGGCACTCAACATGTGCGACCTGCTGGAGCAACAGGGAATAAAGATTGACACCCTGGCCCTCAGCAGGCAGCTGGGATGCCCGGTGGTGGCTGTGAGCGCGCTGAAGCAGACCGGCATTGCCGAGCTCATCAAGCTCATGCTTGCCCCCGCCCCGGCTGCTCCGAAAACACTAAGCTACCCTGCCCCGGTTGAAAAGTCCGTACAGCAGGTTATGGAAGGCTACGGAGCCAGCCGATTCGAAGCCATCAAGATGCTGGAAGGCGAAGAACTGCTCCAGAAAGGCGTGGACAAAGTGAAAGCACACGCACTGGAAGATATCCGCATGGAGCTGGAAGCCGCCATGGATGACGATGTTTCCTCCATCATTGCCGGCAGCCGCTACGATGCCATCTGCTCCTTTATCCCGCAGGTGCTTGTGCAGCGCGGCACCAAGGAAAAAATCTCCCGGCGTCTGGATGCGGTGCTGACCCACCGGGTGGCAGGCCCCATCATCTTTGTGGCGGTCATGTACGCCATCTATTACCTTTCCATCAACACCGTGGGCGACTGGGGCACCGGCTGGGCCAACGATGTGCTCTTCGGACCGGTGGTGGGCGGCTGGCTGGCCGGATTCATCGGCAGTGAGGCAGCCGGGGTGGAAGCCCTCACCATGTTCAGCGCCGTGCTGGCCATGATTCTCATCTTCCCCACCATGCTGCGCCGCCTGCATGATCTGAACATGAACGGCGCATGGCTCTACATCATGGTAGCCCCCTTCGTGCTGGAATACGTATGCCCGCACCTGCCGGGCGTGCTGCACAGCATCCTCATGTGGGCACTGCTGGCCGCCAATGCCGCGCTGTTGCTCATGGGTCTCTTCAAACCCGGCACCCATGGTGCCAATGCCTACGGCAGCCGCACGCACCGCTTCAGCGCCAGACCCATGAAGCTCACCGGCCGCGCCGGGCGCTGCGAATTCTCCACATGGTTCGTCGTCATGAGCCTCGTAGCCTTCGGGGCAGCCATGCTGGGCCGCTGCACACTGGAATGCAGCCCGCAGCTGCAGGCCATCATTGCAGATGGCATTGTGGCAGGCGTGGGTGCTGTGCTGGGCTTCCTGCCACAGATGGCCGTGCTGTTCTTCCTCATGTCTTTCCTGGAGGACTGCGGTTATATGGCCCGCGTGGCCTTCATGCTCGACCGCCTCTTCCGCGCCATCGGCCTGAGTGGCAAATCCGTCATTCCGCTCATGGTCAGCATGGGCTGCGGTGTGCCGGGTGTCATGGCCACCCGAACTATTGAAAATGAAAAAGACCGCCGCATGACCATCATGCTCACCACCTTTGTGCCCTGTGGTGCCAAACTGCCCATCCTCGCCCTCATCGGTGCCATGATTGGCCAGACTGCCACCGTGGCCACCATTGCCTACTTTGTGGGCTTCGGCTCGGTGATTCTGGGCGGCATGATGCTGCGCAAGATGCATATGTTTGCCGGCGGCTATAACCCCTTCGTCATGGAAATGCCGGAATACCACATGCCCCAGGGAGCCAACATCAACCTGCGAGCCATGGAACGCTGCAAGGCATTCGTGCAGAAAGCGGGTACCGTCATCTTCCTGGCCTCGGCGCTCATCTGGACCCTCTCGAACTACAACTGGAAGTTTGACTACCTGAACACCGCTGAGAATGAAGCCGCTGTAGAGCAGAGCATGCTGGCCGAAACCGGCAACCTCTTTGCCCCGCTCTTCACCCCCCTGGGCTGGGGCGACTGGAAACCCGCCGTAGCCACGGTGACCGGCCTTATTGCCAAGGAGAATGTGGTGGGCACCTTTGGTGTGCTCTATGCCGCCGCTGAAGAGTCCCCCGCCGAGGCTGAAGCCGCCGCAGAGGATGCACCTGCCGAGGACGAACTGCCCCGCAGCTGCGATCTGAACAAGGCCAACACTCTCAGCGCACTGACTATGGCCCTGTGGCAGGCCGACTCCGACACCCGCGCGGCCAAGCCCGCTGAAACCGCAGAGGAGGCCGGGGAAGCCACCGCAGAAGAAACACCTGCAGCCGAAAGCGAAAAGACGCTGCTCGACCACATTAACTATGCGGTGGCTGTACTCTTCCCCGAAGTGGAGGAAGATGACGAGACCACCGGCGTGGCGGGCAATGTGAAAGCCGCCGGAGCCTTCACCACGCTCAGCGCGCTTTCCTTCATGCTCTTCAACATCCTGTGCGCTCCCTGCTTTGCCGCCTGCGGTGCCATCCGCCGCGAAATGAACAGCTCCCGCTGGACCTGGTTCGCCATTGGCTACATGTGCCTCTGGGCCTATGTGGTGGCCTTCATCACCTACCAGGCTGGGCTCTACTTCACCACCGGAACCATGGGCAGCGCCCAGCTGGTAGCAGCACTCCTGGCAGCAGGCATCGTCATCCAGGCCCTGCGCCCGAACCCGCACAAAGCTAAGCACTAACCCCTTAAATCCCCCTGCGCCACCATGGCCGACCTCATCATCATTCTGATTCTGGCAACGCTGGCAGGACTCGCCATAAAGGCCTGCCTGCGGAAGAAAAAAGAAGGGGGCTGCCCTGGTGGCTGCAGTGGGTGTGGCGGCAGTTGCTCCTGCCACGATAAGAAAAATAAAGAGTAACACCACACACACACTTAGAGATATATTCTCTATCAACTAAAAAAATGAAAAAGACGAACATAATCGCAATGGCACTGGCCGGGCTCATAACCCTGCCCGTGATCGCAGGCGAAGCCTCAGAGCCGACGGCAGGAGACATTCTCCAGGGTATCAACATGTTCACCCCCGAGGATGGAGACCCCGCCTACAAGGTCAAGGCTGACGAGAAGTACGGCACCCAGTGGGCAGTAGATGCGGCCTATGGTTACTGGAACACCAGCAAGGCGATTTCCGGCACCAACCGCCACACCAACATCTTCCTCGTTCACGCCCAGCTCAATCAGCGCCTTATTGAAAATACCGTGCACGGCGGCACCTGGCTGCGCGCCGAATTCTCCGGCTCCTGGGGGCTGGACCGCCGCTCAGCCAGATCCGGCACCTGGTTTACCGATGGCTATGCCAATGCCTCCGGCCTGCATGCCGATGCCCTGGGCCCGCACGATGGCGTGATTCCCGAACTGGCCGTCATGCAATACTTCAACCACAAACGCGCCTGCGTCATTGCTGGTATGGTGAATCTCACCAACTACTTCGACGCTGTGAGCATTGCCAATGACTCCTTCTCCAGCTTCACCAACGATGGATTCATCAACACCACCATCGTACCCCTGCCCGATGCCAATCTGGGTGTAGTATTCCAGTATGAACTGGACGACAATGACTACGTGATGCTGGGTGTATCCCGCACCGGTTGCGAATATGGCGATAATCCTTTCACCTCCGATGACATCAACGGCTATGTGGTCGTGGGTGAATGGGGCCACATCTTTGCCGATGGCGACGCCACCTTCCGCCTCAATCCCTTCTACCAGCGCCTTGACGTGGACTTCGGCGATGAGCGCGGCGAACATAAGCGCAGCAACTGGGGGCTTGCCGCCAGCATTGAATATGCGGTAAACGACATGTGCACCGTGTACACCCGCGCCGGACTTGCCCACCACGACCACATCGACGGCAATGCCGGAGAACTGAGCGTGGGTGCCAATATCAAGCTCATCCCCAGCCGCGAAGATGACTTCTTCGGTATCTCCTACGGTATCTTCAAGGGAGCTGTGAACAACTACCGCGGGTATCCCGCTTACCTGAGCGATGAGGATGGCGAATCCCCCGGCAACCGCCGTGAGCAGGTGCTCGAGCTTATGTACAGCTTCCAGGTGAACGATTACCTCAAGTTCGTGCCCCACTTCCAGTTCATCAAGAACCCGGCCTACCGCGATGCCAGCAGCGAAAGCATCTGCGGCGTGCAGGCGGTCTTCTCGTTCTGATGCGCCATTAATTGTTGTGCTGTAACGTGTATTGCAGTAAAAAGCCCCGCCAGGTAGTCGTGTGCCTGGCGGGGCAAATTGATTGGGATGCTGAGAATCCTTAATCGGGAGTTCCGGATGAACCGGAGGCCGGCTTGCCGTCCAGAATGGCATCCAGAGGAATAGAGAGGAAGCCCATACCATGGTAATCGTTCGTTTCGCTCACATGGGAAGGCTCATAAATAATACCAACGGTTTCATCATCAATAGGGGCGATGCAGGAATACCCCCAGCACTCACGCACATCATACACAAGTCCGGCATTCCAGGTCATACCATCATCGGTGGAGGCATGCACCGTCATATGATTTCGCAGCTTGGGCTTTGAATCGGGGTGCGAATAAAGCAGCACCCGCCCATACTTCCTGCTCTGCATAACAATGAGAGATGCCTGACACGCCGGATCCCTGAGCGCTTTGGTATGAGTCGGGTGGGGCTCCCAGGTCTTGCCGAGATCGCGGGTAACGAACACTGCCCGCTTACCACCAAATGTTTCATTGCGACAGGTCAGCATGAGCGAGCCATCCGCCAGCTCCACAACCTGGCATTCAGAGGTGCTGTGGGGTACACCAGAACCATAGTGCCAGGTCTTGCCGTGGTCGGCAGAGTAACAGATAGTGCTTCTG
This sequence comes from Akkermansia sp., assembly GCA_017521145.1. Taxonomy (GTDB): domain Bacteria; phylum Verrucomicrobiota; class Verrucomicrobiia; order Verrucomicrobiales; family Akkermansiaceae; genus Akkermansia. The sequence goes on from JAFXDR010000188.1 coordinate 26,424, forward strand.
CAGGCCGGGCGGGCTTTCATATCCCATATCTGAGCCGGGAACACGATTACTCCCTTGCTCGTGCAGATTCCGCAGCCGGGGCCTGCAAGAATGGTTGTCCACTGGGGCTGTTTGATTTCGCGGGTGATATTGATATTGCGGCTCCAGGTCTTGCCGTCATCATCACTATACACCATTTCCCACTGTCCGGTATCCTGCGGTTCATAGCCCGTGCGGGAACGCAGCAGACATGGATTGCGGTCAAAATGCACTGCCAGAGCCTGCAGCCAGATGCGCCCGGTTGCAGCATCCTGCAAGATGCAGGGGTCGCCACAGCCGTTACCTTTGCCGGGGCCGGCATCCATCGCCACTACGGGGTCACTCCATGTGCGCCCGCCATCTTCCGAACGCACCACCGCCACATCAATATCGGAGCTGAGGTCGAGGTGATTCTCGTAGCGGGCATCAAAACAGGCAAGCAAGGTACCGTTAGCCGTGCGAATCATACCGGGAATGCGGTACGTGATGCAATCCCGATTCTCCCCGGTAACGGGATTGGGCACTCTGGCATCCGGCACAGCCAGCAGGTAGCCCACACGCTGAGTCACCGGAGCTCCCTGCCCGGCATACTCCTTCCCCTCAACCTCAATGCCCGCAGGTTCAAAAGTGATAGTATCGCCCACTTGCGTATGGGCAGAGGGGGAAGCATCCACCCACAGCTCGTTCGCGCCCGGCTCCAATGTGCCGGAACAAGGAATGGTCACTGTGCCATCGGCTGCCGGTCTGGCTTTGCCATACACCTTACCCAGCCGGAATTTGAGCCCTATGGTACCATCGACCGAGCGGTCCGGCTTACCTGTCCGGATTGTCACTTCATCAACCGCATTGGCCGGGCTCACCTTGAGCCTGACACAATTTACCGCAAGGGGGCTGGCTGCACCCGTTGTCTGCAAGCGGTAGCAGAACACGGCATTGATGGGCGCACGTTTGAGCAGGGGCTGGGGGCCGGGGTTCACGGCCTCGGCAGATATCAGCTTCATAGCGCCGGTATGCAATTCCATATCATCCACCAGAGCACCACCGTTTGCATCGCTGGAGCAGACGAGACGCACCGCAACTGAACCGGCAGGGAGAATTGCCTGCAACAAAGCATTGTAGCCACCGGCGCGAATCTTCTGCTCGCTGGCAATTTCCACATCCCCCTCAGCCGTTTCGGCTATGATGCGGAACACAAATTTTCCGTTATTGGTCCAGCGTTGCAGCCAGAGGGAAAACTGCGCAGCATCTGTGGTGGGGCTGGCCAACTGCAGACGAACAGAACGATTGCTCCCGCCTTGAATATGCAATGCCTTTTTGCCTGTTCGTGCCAGTTTCTGCAGCACAACCGCATGTCCGGCTTGTGCTTCAAGCGTGCCATACCCGACAGGCTGGGTACTCAGATTCCCCGCCGGTATCGCTTCAAAACTTTCAGCGGCACAGGCCAGTCCGCTGATCAGCAGTGGTAAGAAGGATTTCCAATACATACCAGCATACTACACTTTTCACAGACTTTTACAAGGCAAAAAGGTAGCTCATAAGCAACTCTGCGCGAGATGGACGCACTTTGAGCTTCTTTTCAATGTTGAAATGTGCTATACGCATTCCATGCTCTCGTGCAATAAGTTCTTCCACATCATCAACACCACGCTGTTAGCAGGTCACCTGGCATTGGCACAATCCCCGGCAGACAGACACCCGGCATATGATGCAGCTCAAGCCGGTATCCCCGGCATCTATCCTGAAGCTACCGAGCTGAAAATAGCCCCCACCCCGGATAAACGCCTGTTTCTGGGCAGCCCTCATCCCTTCCACGAAGATACAGTCCCCACCGCCGTTGAACTGAAAGCCTGGCGCGGTGAGCGCAGCAACTGCCAGCTGGCGGTTTCTGCCGGATACGCCCAGGCTGACCTGCGCGTCACCACTTCCCCGCTGCGCATGGGGAACCACGAAATCGCCACCTCGGCAAGCATGGTGAGGTACACCCAGGCAGGGCAGCGCATTACAGCAGATATCATCGGCCAGGAAAACGAATGCCGGCACGCCGCAGGAGCTCACCGCGCCATCTGGTATGAAGTCAACGTACCTCAGCATGCCGAGCCCGGACTCTACCGGGGAAGCATCACCGTAACAGCCCCTGGCTGCAAACCTGCCGTGCAGGAAGTCTCGCTGGAAGTGCTACCCGCCATGCTCCCTGCACCCAAAGACTGGAAAATCCACCTGGATCTCTGGCAACACCCGCAGGCAGTTGCCCGCTGGCACGATGTGGAGCCATGGAGCCCCGAGCATTTTGCCATCATGCGCCCGCTCATGAAACGACTTGCAGAAGCCGGGCAGAAATGTATTACCTGCACCTTGCTGGATGAAGCATGGAATGCGCAGACCTATGACTGGTTCCCCAGTATGATTCAGTGGAAGAAAGGGCGCGATGGAATCATGCGCTACGACTACAGCATACTTGATAAGTGGATTCAATTCATGCACGATGACATCGGCATCTGCGGGCAGATCAGCTGCTATTCCATGCTCCCATGGCATCTGAGCATTCAATACTACGATGAAGCCACTGAAACAATGACCTCAGTCAAAGCCGAACCCGGCAAGCCGGAGTTCGAGGCTCTCTGGGCGCCGTTCCTGCGTGATTTCCACCGGCACATGCAGGAAAAAGGATGGGCTGGAAAAACCTGCATAGCCATCGATGAACGCCCTGACCGCATGGTGCGGGAAGCCATGCGGCTCGTCAAGGAAAATGCGCCCACCTTCCGCATTGCATCGGCAGTAGATAAACCCTCAGAGCTCACGCGCGAAGTGTACAACATATCCCCGGTCATCACGCACGCCGGAACGGCCCTGGGCGATTTGCTTCGCGAACGCAAAGCCGCAGGCAAGATTACCACATTCTACGTCTGCATGCACCCACTCATCCCGAACACATACACCGCTTCCGCCCCTGCAGAGGCTGAGTGGCTCGGATTCTTTGCTGCTGCCAATCACCTGGATGGCTTCCTGCGCTGGGCATATAATTCATGGAATCGCAACCCGCTCCAATCCACCAATTTCGGCTATTGGAGCCCGGGAGACTGCTACCTTGTATACCCCGGCAACCGCAGTTCCATCCGCTTTGAGCGCCTGCGCGACGGCATTGAAGAATACGAAAAAATCCAGCTCCTGCGAGCCCGCGCTGCCGAATCCCCCCAGGCGGCAGAAGCCATCCGCACCATGGATGAACAGCTCGCCGCCATCTTCACCGTAGAACGCAGCAACGGCAACAGCCACACGGCCGATGTGCTCCAAGCCCGCAACATCATCTCCGACACCCTGCGGCAACTCAACAGCACCAAGTAACACCCCCCCCAGACAGAGCACAGCGGTTATACACGCAAGTCTGCTCAACGCCAGGATATCAACCGCTCTCGCCCTGCGGGCGCCCGGTGAACCGGGGAGCTCATGCACCGCACGCAACAGGTCTGGGGGTATGACGCTCTTGTGCCATAACGAGCCATCAGCTTGGGAAAATTGAGCCCGGAATTCGCTTTTTTCGTTTTTCCTACGTTCAGCCCAAGTAAACATGGAATCACATTGTAATATATTGGATAGAAA
>JAFXDR010000189.1 GCA_017521145.1 Akkermansia sp.
GAAATTGTGCGCGAACAGCGCTGAAGTCCACTGCTGTGAAAACACCCGCTTCCATAGGCATTCTCTCGCCCACGCGCTCTGCGCCTTGTCTGCTGGCTCTCCAGCAGCTCATGGATGCCTGCGCCGCAGCCGGGCTGAATGCCTATGAAATGGGACGCAACACGGTGAACGACCCCGTGCTGGGCCGCCCGGAGCTTATTCTCTGCCTGGGGGGCGATGGCACCATGCTTTCTGTGGCACTCGCAGCCAGCAGTACCGGCAGCATCATTGGCGGTATCAATATGGGACATCTGGGGTTCCTGAGTGCCTGCAATCGCGATGAGATTGAGCTGCTGGTGCGTTCTCTTGCCGAGGGAAGTTACGAGGTGGATGAACGCTCCATGCTCGAAGTCCGTAAATTTGATGCCGCAGGCCGGGAGGCAGAGCGCCGGTTTTACGCGCTTAATGAGCTTTCTCTTACTCGTGCGCAGACGGGCAAGATGATTGATGTGGATGTGGAGCTGGATGGCAAGCTGCTGAACCGCTACCATGCAGACGGAATACTTGTGGCAACCCCCACGGGTTCGACCGCCTATTCCATGTCGGCAGGGGGGCCGCTCATGTGGCCCACCGCCGGGGTTACATGCCTGACTCCCATTTGCCCGCACAGCCTGACCAGCCGCCCGATTGTGCTGCCCGATTCGGTGGAAATCACCCTGCGTCCGCGCGAGCGCCGTGGCCGTGCCGGGGAGTCGCTCATCTTCTCGCTGGATGGCCGCAACACCTATCCTATTGTTCTGAATGAAACACTGCGCATCAGTAAGGCTCCGAATCCGCTGCGGCTGCTGAATCTTCCCGGCAGCGACTATGCCGCCCGTCTCCGTGCCAAGCTGCGGTGGTAAGCTTCAACATATTTAACGTCTGCGGCAGGGAAGCAACAGCATGAAAAGCTGGAGCATCCACCCGAATGGTGGAAGAATGAACATGAGCGCGCAGATGAGCAGCCTGGGGTAGAGGGCAAAGCCGATGTCATTCAGACGCCGCCACATGGCACCCAGGAAGAAAGAAATGAGCAGGAGGTGCAGCACCACGGAGAATACGGCCCCGCCGATGATGGTGGCCGCTTCTGTCTCTGTACCGAAAATGAGGTAGTTAATCCCGCCTCCAGCCAGGGGGAACCAGATTTTCGGGAGCAGGTAAACCCAGAGCCAGCGCACGAGAAAATCCCGGCGGCTGAGTTTACCGTGGAAGTTATAGAGCCTGGCCAGAGGGGAGGTCATATCACACAATCAGCATGCAGTCTCCATAGGAGAAAAAGCGGTAGCGCTGTTCCACCGCCTGGCGGTAGGCTTCCATGATGAGTTCCTTGCCGGCAAAGGCGCACACCAGCATGATGAGGGTGCTTTGCGGCAGGTGGAAGTTGGTAAGCAGAGCCCCGGTGGTCTTGAACTCATAGCCTGGGTAGATGAAGATGTCTGTATCTCCGCTGGTGGCGGGCAGGGGAAGCCCATGGCGGGTGGCCAGGGTCTCGAGCACGCGTACGCTGGTGGTACCCACGGCAATCACTCGCTTTGCGGTGGCTATGGCATCTGCCGTTTCCTGCGGCATTACAAAGCTTTCGCGGTGCATGTGGTGGTCAGCGATGTTTTCCACCTTGACCGGGCGGAAGGTACCCACGCCCACATGCAGGGTCACGAAACTGTGCGGCAGGGAATTGAGAATCTCCGGAGTGAAATGCAGGCCTGCCGTGGGCGCGGCAATGGCACCTTCGTGCTGGGCATAGATTGTCTGGTAGCGTTCCTTGTCTGCCGGTTCGCTTTCGCGGTTCATGTAGTGCGGCAGAGCCAGGCGGCCGTATACTTCCGGGTCTATAAATTTATCCCAGCGGATGTAGCGGTAGCCCTCGTCATCGATGCTTTCCACTGTGCCGGTGGCATCACCCACCTGCACGGTGCGGCCTACCTTCATCTTTTTGCCAGGGCGCACCAGGCATTTCCAGACCAGTTCCTGCGCCAATCCTGCCCGTACGAGTTCGATGCCTCCATCGTTGCTGAAATAGCGGGCGGGTACCACCTTGGTATTGTTGAGTACAAAGTGGTCGCCGGGCTGTACGTATTCCAGAATATCATGGAAATGGCGGTGTTCGATAAGCCCGCTATCCCGGTGCACCACCAGCATGCGGCTTGCAGCACGATCCGGCAGCGGTCGGTCGGCTATCAGTTCTTCCGGCAGGTGGTAATCGAAATCGATGGTGCGCATTGAGGCAGGGTATCAGCAGGGGAAGATTTCGATGCGGCGCAGCACTTCATCGCGGCCCAGGGACTGCATCACGACATCGATGCCGGGGCCGGCGTGGCAACCGGTGAGAGCCATGCGCAGCGGGAACATCATAGCCCCAACCTTCACGCCGTTGGCCTTGGCCAGCGGCTTCACAATCTGGAAAGCAGCTTCTCCGCTCCATTCCTCGATGCTCCTGGTGGCCTCCACAAAGAGATTGAGCATCTCGCGGGCGTTTTCCTGCAGCTTGGCCATGGATTCTTCTTCGTATTCCAGCACCTGAATCCACTTGACCCAGGCAGGAGTCTCGCTGAGCAGCTGCACCTTGGTCTGTACCGAGGGGAGCACCTCGCGCAGCTGGGCGGTGTCTTCAAGCCCGGCCCTGGTGCAGAAAGGCATGGCGAGCTCCACGAATTTCTCCGGAGCCAGGCGCATGATGTGCTGCTGGTTCATCCACTTGCATTTGGTGATATCGAACTTGGCGGCGGCGCGGTTCACATTTTCCAGGGAGAAAAGCTTGATGAGCTCCTCCTTGGTGAAAACTTCGTCATCGCTCTTGGGGCTCCAGCCGAGCAGGGCAATGAAGTTGACCACAGCGTCGGGCAGGAATCCTTCCTCCGGGTAGTTACCCAGCTGGGCACCTACGTCGCGCTTGCTCATCTTGGAGCCATCCGGGTTCTGGATGAGCGGAATATGGGCGTACACCGGCGGCTCCACGCCAAAGGCATCAAAGAGTTGCAGGTGCTTGAACGTATTCATGATGTGGTCTTCGCCGCGGATGACGTGGGTGATTTTCATCTCGATATCGTCCACCACATTCACAAGGTGGAAGATGTAGGAGCCATCCGTGCGCTTCACCACCATGTCCGGGGTGTTGTCCTCGTTGTTGTAGTCCACCGAGATATCGCCGCAGACCATATCGTGCAGGGTCATCACGCCCTCGCGCTTGAAGCGGAAACGCCATACGGTGCCTTCGCTGGTACCGGGGATTTCATCGCCATTCTTATCGCGTTTGTTGGGTGCGGGGCATTCGTATACGCGACCCATGTCCACGAGCTTCTGGAAGTAGCGGTCGTAGATATCCTTGCGCTGGCTCTGGAAGTAGGGGGCATAGTCGCCGCCTTTGCCTTCGCCTTCGTCCCAATCAAGCCCCAGCCAGCTCATACCGGTGAAGATGGCTTTCATGGCATCTTCCACGTGGCGTTCCTGGTCGGTGTCTTCGATGCGGAGCACGAAGGTGCCACCCATCTTGCGGGTGAAAAGGTAGTTGAAAAGAGCGGTACGGGCACCACCGATGTGCAGGTAGCCGGTGGGCGAGGGGGCAAAGCGTGTGCGTACGGGCGTAGACATGCGCGCCTTATACACCTATTCAGGTGAATTTTCAAGTCTAAACCGATAACAGGCGGTGCCAGTACAGGAAAAAAAGCGCCGCCCTGTGCAGAGCAGCGCTGGTAAGATATGAGTTTACTTCTGATGCGCGGTGTAGCTGAGCATATAGCGCAGCACAAATACCAGCACGCCGAGAAGTGCCAGGGGCGGCTGCACCAAGCCCATGAAGAGGCAGATGAAGCCCACACTGTTGATAATGCCGGAGAGCAGGCTGCTGATGCGGGCATTCAGCGCGTGCTTGCCGCTGCGTCGCTGGCGTGCCCGGCGGGTGTGGATGTGCACCCAGGCGCAGAGGAAGGTGGCACAGGTGGATGTGGCCGCGTGGATATAGTACCACATGTCCCCGCCGTTAATGCAACCGTAGATAAGAGCAGCGGCATTGTAGGCAAAGCACAGCAGAAGAAGCAGCATCACCAGCCCGGTGATGTGGTAGAAAATCATACACGACGAGGTGCTGAATCCTTCTTCTGCGGCCAGCAGAGATTCGCGGATTCCCTTGCGGCCGATGAGGTATGCAGGCAGGGCGCAGAGGAAGACAATGGTGAGCAGTAAGGCAATGAGAGAGTCCATAGAGTGCGTTATTTGATGGGTTGCAGATTGAAGTTGTCGCAGGCTTGTTTGAGTCGGTAGGGGGTGCCGCTGTGAACAGGGGGGTAGATGTCGGCGTATTCCACCTTGTTGTCTGAGGCAGTCACGTTTTCGGCAGAAATGGCGGAGAGCAGGGGAACACGGTGGGTGATGAAATGGTTGTCAACAATGCGCACATTGCGGTGGTAGCGTTCCTTCTGCTTGCCGGGCTGGCGCACTTCAGGGCAGATGGCAATGAGCGCATCAGTGAACTGGTAGAGCCCGGTGAGACCGTGGCGGAAGGTGTTGCCTTTGATGAGCACATCGCGGCAAGCCCCGCTTTCATACCAGCCTTGGGCATCGCCTGCCAGCAGGATGGCTGAGCCGTGCGTGTGGTCGAAATGGTTGCCGATAACCCTAACGGGGCGGGGGGTAGTGAAGAGGGCTCCGCGCGCGCGGTTGTGACGCACAGTGTTGTGCGAGAAATCCACACTGGGGTGCCAGTCTGCGTTCTCCACAGCGTCGCCCGCGCCGATGCCGGTGGGTATATCGGAGCCCAGTGTAACGCGAATTTCACGTGGATTCATGATTTCCACCTTCTCCACTTCGCAAAGGGTGGGATTGAGTTCCAGGGTGGGGCCATGGATGAATTGCAGCTGCTCACCGGGAAGCATCACTTCAAAACCATAGGCCTGGCCATGCATGTAACGGGCAATGAAGGTGCGGGAATCAATGATTTCCTTGATGCCCAGACAGGTGGCATGCACATTGATGGCATCGTCCATCATGGCCTCGTAGGTGGCACCCTGCACGCTGATGTGTCCGCGGCAGTTGGAGAAGTGCGTGGCATCTGCTGCGGTGGTGTGCATGCGCCCCTCTGCGCGGAGGCAGCCGCCGCCACGGATGGTGATGTCTTCACTGCGCTGGGCAATGAGCGCCATGCCCTGGCTGTCGTGGAATACCACATTGTTGAGTGTGGTGTCTTCAGCCCGGTAGAGCAGCATGCCGGGGTGCGGGCGGTAGTAGCTGCGAAGAACGAGGGTTTGCCCGGGTGAAAGGCCTTTTCGGCTTGCATCTTCGGCATAACGAAC
>JAFXDR010000190.1 GCA_017521145.1 Akkermansia sp.
AACCTGGAAATCCCTAAGGGAGAGGTGCATGCCATCATGGGGCCGAATGGTTCCGGCAAGTCCACGTTATCAAAAGTGCTCTGCGGGCACCCGGATTACGAGGTAACTGCCGGCAGCGCGGAGCTGGACGGCATGGATCTTTTTTCCATGAGCGTGGATGAACGCAGCCGCGCCGGGCTCTTCCTTGCCTTCCAGTACCCGGTGGAAGTACCGGGTGTGACCAATGCCAATTTTATGCGCGCGGCGCTGCAGTCGCGTCTGCCCAAAGGGGAGGAAATTGATGCCGTGGCCTTCTACAAGGAACTGCGCGGCAAGATGAAGCAGCTGGGCATGGATCCGAAATTCACCTCCCGTGCGGTGAACGAGGGCTTCTCCGGCGGTGAGAAGAAACGCAATGACATTCTGCAGATGATGATGCTCAACCCCAGCTATGCCATTCTGGATGAGACCGATAGCGGGCTGGATGTAGATGCGCTGCGCATTGTCTCCGAAGGCGTGAATGCCATGCGCGCCCCCTTCCGCAGCTTCCTGGTCATCACGCACTACAAGCGCCTGCTCGACTACATCTGCCCGGATGTGGTGCACGTGCTCTACAAAGGCGAAATTGTGCGCACCGCCGGATTTGAGCTGGTCGACCACATTGAGCAGCATGGCTTTGATTTCCTGAAAAACGAGGAGGCCTGATGGACGAAACGCCCTTCCAGATGGATACCCGCGGTGCATTCTCCATGCCGGAGAATCACAAATTTGATGCCGGTTACGGTCTTACCGAAGAAACGATAGACTACATCTGCGACGCCAAGGGCGAACCGGACTGGCTGCGGCAGTTCCGCAAGGATGCCCTGAAAAAGTTCAACGAAATGCCCATGCCCTACCACTGGGCGCCGGAGGGTATCCGGAATGTGGACTTCGAAAATTTCCGCTACTACCTCTCGCATGGTGCCACCCCCAGCCGCAGCTGGGATGAAGTGCCGGATGATATGAAGCGCACCTTCGAGCGGCTCGGCGTGCCGGAGCAGGAGCGGGCCTTTCTGGCCGGCGTAGATGCCCAGTATGACTCTGAGACCGCTTACACCAACATGCGCGAGGAGTTACAGAAGCAGGGGGTCATCTTTGTGAACTCCACGGAAGGGCTCAAGGAATATGAGCACATTTTCCGCCCCTGGTTCGGCAAGGTGATTCCCGTGGGCGATAACAAGTTCTCCGCGCTGAACCACGCGGCATTCTCCGGCGGTTCATTTATCTATGTGCCCAAAGGCGTGAAACTCACCCAGCCGCTGCAAGCCTATTTCCGCATCAATTCCGAAAGTATGGGGCAGTTTGAGCGCACCCTCATCATTGCAGATGAAGGGGCTGAGCTCATGTACATGGAAGGCTGCACCGCCCCGCAGTACGACAGTGCCACCCTGCACTCCGGCGTGGTGGAACTCGTGGCGCTCAAAGGGGCTAAAATCCAATATGTAACCGTTCAGAACTGGTCCACCAATGTATACAACCTTGTTATCCAGCGTGGACTTGCCATGGAAGACGCTGAAATCCGCTGGATTGACTGCAACCTGGGCTCCGGGCTCACCATGAAATACCCCGCCGTGGTGCTTCAGGGACGCCGCGCCCGCGGCGAGGTGGTGAGCATCTCGCTTGCACACTCCGGCCAGCTGCAGGACACCGGCGCACGCATGATTCACGCCGCCCCGGAAACCACCTCCAACATTGTGGCCAAATCTATCTCCATTGGTGAGGGCCGTGCCAGCTACCGCGGCGAAGTGAAGGTGCTCAAGGGTATGAAAGGCTGCAGGAACAACACGGAATGTGATGCCTTGCTCATCAACCCCGCCAGCCGCACAGACACCTACCCCGCCATCACCGTGAATGGCAATGCCAGCGCCGTGCAGCATGAGGCATCAGTCTCCCAGGTGGATGAGGAGATGCTCTTCTACCTGCAGCAGCGCGGCCTTACCCGCGCCCAGGCCATGAGTCTGGCGGTCAATGGCTTCATCAACGACCTGGTCAAGGAATTCCCCATGGAATACTCTGTGGAGCTCCGCCGCCTCATCGATCTTGAAATGGAAGACTCTATCGGCTAACCCCCCCTGCACCGCATCACCACTATGGATTTTCCCCAGAACATGAGCATGGAAGAAGCCTTCGCCCTGGCAGAAGCCGAGGCGAAGCTCCATGCAGCACTCCAGGAAAGCCAGAGCCGCTTTGAAAGCGCCCGTATCCCCGACCGGCTGAATGAGGACTGGCGATTCGGGCGTCCGCACAAATACGCTGCCGCGCTGGCAGAGCTGCTGCAGAGCAATACACCTTCACAGGGTGAAGCCAGCGTGCAGCAGGCCGGCGAAGCTGCCGTACCCGTCAGTGCGGCTGATGATGACCTGAAACAAACGGAAATGCTCATGCCCACCATCGGCTCCGATGCCCTGCTCGGGCTGCATCTCAAGCGTTTCGGCAGTGGCTATGTCCTCTACATTGAAGAGGACACCACCGAGCCCATCCACCTGTACTACAAAACGGAAACTTTCTACACGCCATCCACCTTCATCATGGTGGCTCCCGGAGTGAAAGCATGCGTGGTGGAGCACCATGAGGGACTCTCCCCACAGGCCGCTATGTTTGCCACCCGCAATATTCAGGTGGCAGAGGGGGCAGAGCTGAAGGTGCAGCTGCTCAGTTCCGGCATGCAGTACTATATGTGCATCACGGATATCCAGAACATGGGGGGCAAGGTCAGCCAGCTGACCAGACACGACTCCCACACCTGGGCACGTGAGGAAACCGTGGCAGAAATCTATGCTGCCGGCTCCGATATCCAGTTATTCTCCGCCAATCTCCCGACCAGCCAGGTGCTTGACCAGCACACCCGCCAGATTCACCACGTAGGTGGAGCCACCAGCAACCTGCTCTACAAGAATGTGCTGGACGGTACAGCCACTGCCACTTTCGCCGGCAACATCTACGTGGCTCCCGGTGCTCACCATACTGATGCCTACCAGAGCAACCGCAACCTTCTGCTCAGTGAGAATGCCACCGTGAACTCCCTGCCCGGACTGGAAATTCTGGCTGACAAAGTGCGCTGCTCCCACGGCAGCGCCAGCGCCCCGGTGGATGAGGAGCAACTCTTCTACCTCCTTACCCGCGGCATTCCGCGCAATGAGGCCATCGCGCTCCTGGCCGGCGGCTTTCTCGATGATGCTCTTGAGAAATACGAGCGCACCTGATTCTCAGCCCCCCGGATTCCTTATCAGAAAACGAGCCAGGCCGCATAAGCAGACTGGCTCGTTGTATATCTATGCTGGTTCTGTTTACTTCTTCTGCAGCTCGGGAGCGGCAGCCTGAATCTGCACCGGGAACTTGATTTCGGGCAGGTCCTGAGCCTTGATAGTAACCGTAGCCGTGCCGTTGCCGCCGCGGGTGGAACGCACCACCGCAAGGATGCGGCCATTGAAGAACTGCTGGTTCGTATCCTGCATGCAGGTATGGTCTACGGGATTGCCATTGCAGAAACCAGCCAGGACAGCGGGGCCCTCTATGCTGAAGCTCACCTTGCGGCAATCCGTGGGCACCACATTACCCTGGGCATCTTTCAATGCAACGGAGATATGGCTCAGGTCGTGGCCATCACCAGAAATAGACGCACGGTCGGCACTGGCCTCTACCGCGGCAGATTCGCCCGTGGTCACCCGACTGGCAGTAGCCCAGGGCTCGCCGTTCTTCTTCACCACCACCTCAACAGTGCCGGGTTCATAGACCACATCTTCCCAGACAAAGCGGTACTGATTCTTATTCACCACCAGGCTCTTATCCTTCTGTGAGAAAACAGGGCCCTCACCCCGGCGGCGCACACCCTGGCTCTTACCGTTCACAAAGAGCTCGGCTTCATCGCCACTGGTAAACACCATGACGGGGGTTTTCTGCCCCTCACGCCCGGCCCAGTTCCAGTGCGGCAGGATGTGGGCCATCTTCTTCTCCGGGTTCCACTGGCTCTGGTAGAGATAATACACATCCTTCGGGAAACCGGCCAGGTCAATCAAGCCGAAATAGGAGCTGCGGCTGGGTGCCTTGTTACCCATAGCCTTAAGCTGTTCCATAGCGGCTTTCTTTTCAGCCTCGCTGGCACCAATGAAGTTACCGATATTAGAAGCATCCTGGTTATAGGGGGTAGGTTCGCCTATGTAGTCAAAACCAGTCCACACATACTCACCCCCCAGCTCAGGAGCCAGCGTGTGCGCATGCATCTCAATATCCGGGCTGGAGCCCCAGCCAGTGGAATACAAAGCATAGCTGCTCACCTGGAAATAACGGGCACCATCGCCCACGCGCCACCCCATCGGGAAGAAGTAGGTGTCGCGCGTGGATACGCAGCTGCAGGTTTCCGAACCAATGTAGGGCATATCAGGATGCTTCTTACGGAAATCACGGTAGAGATGCGGCTTGTAGTTGAAGCCATAGACATCCATAGTCTCAGAGAAGCCATTCTTGTATGCGTTCAGATTATTGCAACCCACGGTATAGGGGCGGGTGGTATCGTACTTGCGGAATTCATCGCGCAAATCAATAGCCACTTTCAGATTATTTGCATGCACCCTGGGATTACCGTGTCCCTGCTCAGGAATTTCGTTGCCGCCGCTCCAGGCAATGATGCAGGGATGATTACGATCACGCAGCATGAAGTTGCGCACGTCCTTCTGCCACCACTGCGGCCAGTAGATGTGGTAGCCGTTCACCTTATCGTATTTCTGGTTTTTCCAGATATCGAACAGCTCATCGATGACCAGGATTCCGTGTTTATCACACAAGTCGAGCACCTCCGGTGCGGGCGGATTATGAGTCATGCGGATGGAGTTGCACCCCATCTCTTTCAGAATCTCGATTTTTCGCTCATAGCCGCGCGCATGGAAGGCCGAGCCGAGAGCCCCGAGGTCGTGATGCTCGCACACCCCCTTGAGACGCACTTTCTCGCCATTCAGATAAAAGCCATCCTTCTTCCAGGCAATGCTCCGCACGCCGAAGCTGGTTTCCTTGCTATCCACCACCTTGCCATCCACCAGCATGCTGGTGTGCATGGCATAGAGGTGCGGGGATTCACAGCTCCAGAGCTGCGGGTAGGGCAGACGCAGTTCCTGCTCCACCGTGCCGCTGGTTCCGGGCTCCAGGGTGATAGTGGCCGGCACCGCCTGGCTCCCGTTCACCTTCTGAAGCACCGTGATTTCGGCCTCCTGGTGGCTGGTATTGGTCACCGAGGTCTGCACCTTGACCACAGCGTACTCTTCCGTGATTTCCGGGGTAGTGATGAAAGTAGGCCACTGAGCCAGATGCACCGGGCCCGTCTTTTCCAGCCACACGTGGCGGTAGATACCGGCACCGGGATACCAGCGGGTCGAAAGCGGCAGATTGCTGGCCATTACCGCTATCAGGTTATCCTTACCGGCCTCCAGATACGGGGTGATATCCACCCTGAATGAATTATAACCATAGGCCCAGTTTCCGGCCAGCTTACCGTTCACGTAGACCTGCGGATTGGCCATCACGCCGTCAAAATCCAGGTAGTAACGATCTTTCTCCGCACTGAAATCAGCAGGCACGGCAAATGACTTACGGTACCAGCCCCAGCCATTCCAGGGCAGCTTACCAGTCTCATTAGGCTCATCATTCAGGAACGGGCTCTCAATAGCCCAATCATGCGGCAGCTGCACTTCCTTATACCCGCTCTCATCAATATCTACAGCGGCCTGCGCCTCTGCCGGCTGTCCTTTCTGCACCTGCAGCGGCTCGTTATTCACCCCGGTGAACATCACTTCACGGATGCTGGCCCAGCTCTGACTGGTCGCATCATTGACCGTAAGCTTGATGGACCTGATCGGTTTCCGACCGGCATCAATAAAGGTTGCAGCCTGGTGGCCCACGCGGTAGCTGCGGGTAGTCTTACTACCATCACCGTGGTCAATCTCCACGTCAAGCTTCATATTATTGCGGCGTTCCCAATACACCACAGCCATTTTCACCGGATCGTTAAATCCGGGGCGAATGAGCAGATAATGCCCCTGCCCCTGGTTTCTGGCACACCACCGGGTCATCAGATCGCCATCCACAGCGTGCGCAGCCGGGTGCGTTCCCTGGTGCGAATCCGTAGCCACCGGAACCCCGGCTTCTGCCGGATCTCCCGGGCCGAAATACTTGAACTTCCATCCAAAGTCAAATGACTCCCTCTCGCCGGCATAGGCCGCAGCCACACTCAACGCCAGCATCGGCAGCAGATATCTAGATTGCATCATACTCATGATTACGCTCTATTCTAGCAGTTTATTTCATCTTGTAAATAAAAAAATCAGCGGCTCACACTTGCCATGGCAAGGGCGGCCTTACGGTAATGTAATGAACAAAGGGCTTACGAGAGCTTGCTGGATGTCTCATCCACCTTATGCCCGCCTACGGCAGCAAAGAGGCGATCCCACATAGGGCAGACTCTGAAGAACCAACCTATGATGAACCCTGTACAAATGGCACAGATGAGAGAGCCCTCGCGCACACCGGCCACCTCACCCAGCATGATAAGCGAAACCACTACCGCCACAGCAATCATGATGCAATCCACCGCTACTTTCACGCGGCTGAAACGCCACTGAAAAGTGCGACTGAGCGCCAGGCAGAGCCCCTCTGCCGAAAGAGGAATCATATCTGCTTTCACATAAGTGAAAATACCGAAAGCGCAACATACGCACCCCAGAAGAGTATACCCGATGGAAGCGGCATAGTCCGGCGGCGGCAGCAGCATGGTGTAGCTCAGGCACACATCAACCATGAAGCCGAGAATCAGCCCCATGAGCACCTGCAGAAGCTGGACAGGCTGGTATTGACGGCGTAGTATGACGATCTGCAGCAACACCAGGAGCACATGCAGGCAGATAAGCATGCGCCCCACC
>JAFXDR010000191.1 GCA_017521145.1 Akkermansia sp.
ACCACAGAGCAACCTCATTGCCAGCAACAAGAAAGCAGGCCGTGATTACGAAATCATGGGCCGGCACGAATGCGGCATCGAGCTGCGCGGCACCGAGGTGAAATCCATCCGCGCGGGTAAGGTGAATGTGGCCGATGCCTTTGCCCGGGTGGAAAAAGGGCAGCTTTTCCTCTACGGCTGCGATGTGCAGCCCTGGGAGACCGCCGGCAAGTGGTTCCAGCACGAAGCCAAGCGCCCGCGCCGCCTGCTCATGCACAAGCGCGAAATCCTGAAACTTGAAATCCAGCAGGCGCAGAAAGGCTTTGCACTTCCCTTGCTGCGTCTTTATTGGAAGGATGGCAAGGTGAAAGCTGAAATCGGTATCGGCCGCGGCAAGACCCACCGAGACCAGCGCTACGACCTCAAGGCGCGCGCCGAAATGCGCGAAGTGCAGCGCGAGGTGGCGCGGTTTAATAAGGCGAGGTGGTAAAATCTTGAATTTAGAATTTAGGATTTTGAATGTATGAAATTTCATTCGCTGCGCTCACATGGAAAAGAGAATGAACAGGGAAGAGATGTATGAGCGCACGACGCAGTTTGCTGTTCGTGTGGTGCGTATGGTAAAATCCCTGCCCCATGGAACGGCGGAGGATGTTATCGCCAGGCAACTAACCAGAAGTGCTACCTCCATAGGTGCAAATTATCGAGAGGCCTGCCACGGCAGGTCTCATGCCGATTTCCTGGCAAAGTTGAAAATTTGTGAGGGCGAGGCAGATGAAACAGTATATTGGCTGGATTTGCTGGCGAAAGCTGATATGATGAAAGAGGCCAGAATGCAAGCACTGATGGACGAAGCCCGAGAGTTTGTCGCCATGTTCACGGCGGCTACCAGAACACTGAGTAAATCTTAGACTGTTGAGCGAAGCGAAAGGAACTCTGCACATTCAACATTAAAAATTCAACATTCAACATTCCTCATGAATCTTCGTTCGCTAGTTATGGAGTACCTGCACACTCTGCAGACGCAGGGGGGGCAGCGCCTGGCGGTGGATGAGGAAGCCCGCGGCATTTTGCGCGGGTGGATGCTGGCGGCTAAGCGCGGTGGCGGGCGCCCGGTTTCTGCGCCGCCTGTGGAGGCGCGGATGGCGGCGGAGCCTGAGCCTGCTCCGCAGCTGCATGTAAACCTGGATGAACCTGCTCTGGTGGAGCAGGGACCGGGAGAGGAAATTCCTTTCTTCCGCCCCGGTGGTGCCAATGCAGAGGAAGCCTGGGCTAATATGCGGCGCCTGCTGCCCACCTGGGGGCCGTTGCGCCAGCTGGGCACTCTGCGCGAGAAAGTGGTGCTGCCGCAGGGGAATACCGGGGCAGATATTGTGTTTCTGGGTGATGCTCCCGGGTTTCACGATGAAAGGGCGGGGCTGCCGTTCCAGGGTGAGGCCGGTGGCAAACTGGATGGCATGCTGAAGGCTATGGGGCTTACGCGTGAGCAGGTGTACCTGACCCACATGGTGAAATTCCGCCCGGCTCAGCCGCGCCAGACCATGAATACCCGCCCGCCCAGCGATAAGGAACTGCGTTTCAGCCGCCCGGTGGTCGATTTTGAGATGCGCCTGGTGCAGCCGCGTGTGATTGTGGCGCTGGGGGTCATTGCTGCCCGCGGCTTGTTGCAGCAGGGGAATCTGCCCCTGGCTGCCTACCAGGAACGCACCTGGGATTTCAATGGTATTCCCGTGGTGGTGACTCACCACCCCAGCTACCTGCTGCGCACCAGTGACCTGGGTGAGCGCCGCCGCCTGTGGGAGGAAATGCTGCACGTGATGCAGATGGCCAATCTCCCCATTTCTGATAAGCAGCGCGGCTATTTCCTGCCCTCCGGAGGACGGTAAGCTGAGGTGGGATGTTGAATGTGCAGCATTCCCTGCGCTTTGCGGGGAATGGCGATTCTGGGGGCAAATTGTTTCCGAGGGCCAATTTGATTGACTTTGCGGCTCTGTAAGTTCTATAATGCAGGATAGGGTATGGAAAGTGTTATGCCAACGGGGCTGGATTTTCACGAGTGGGTGACCTTGTGCACCGCACTGGGTATCTTTGTGCTGCTGCTCTGCACGCGTTTGCAGGCTGAGCTGGTATTTCTGGGGGGCATGGCGGTGCTGCTGCTCACCGGGGTGGTGGATGCGCGCGAGGCGCTGGCGGGCTTCAGCGCGCCTTCGGTCATTGTGGTGGCCCTGTTGTTTGTGGTGGTGGCGGGGCTGGTGCACACCGGTGTGCTGCATTGGGTGGAGAAGCACCTGCTGGGGCGCCCTCAGAGCTACCGGCAGGCGCTGGTGCGGCTCATGCTGCCGGTGGCGGGGCTGGCTTCCATACTGGGTAATACCACAGTGACCACCCTGTTCATCCATGTGGTGAAGCTGTGGTCGCGCCGGTTGAAGATAGTACCTTCGCGTTTGCTTATACCGCTGAGCTACGCGGCCGGTCTGGGTGGCGTGTGCACCCTCATCGGCAGTGCGCCCAATCTCATCATTTCCGGCTTGTATACGCAGGAAACCGGGGTGACTCTGCATATTTTCACCCCTACGGCAGCAGGTGCATTCTGCCTGTTTGTGGGCCTGGTAGCCATGCAGGTGCTGCACCGCTGGCTGCCGGAGCGCAATCCTTCCCGCAGCATGTCCGGCTCTAGTGCCGGTATGCGTTACCGCCACAAGGCGTATGTGAAAATAGGCAGCCGCCTCATTGGTAAACGGCTGGCTGATACCGGGCTGGAAGCCCGGCTGCAGATCCATTTGCAGGGCGTTGTGCGCTTTGGGGAAAAACTGGTGGATTTTCCCGATCAGTTGCGCTTACGCGCAGGTGACACCCTGTTGCTGGAGAGCAGTCACAGTACCCCGCCTGACCTGGGCCCCGATGTTCACTATGTCACGAAACGTCTGAAACCGCCTCTGAGCTGGCGGACTGCCGCCTCGGGCATCATCATGCTGGGGATGATGATTCTGACTACTCTGGGTGTACTCACGCTGTTGCAGGCGGCATTTATGGCAGCGGCTGCCACGTTGCTTTGCCGCTGCTGCAGCGTGAAGCAGGCGCACGAGAGTATCAATTGGAATGTACTCATGGTGTTTGCCGGTTCCATCTGCCTGGGTACTGCCATGGATAAGACCGGCGTGGCGGCAGATGTGGCCGACCTGCTGCTGGGGCTCTGCGGCACTCAGCCGCTGGTGGTCATGGTGGCGGTGTGTGCCGTGGCTCTCTTTATTACTGAATTCATCGGCAATGCCGCGGCGGCGGCTATCTTCTTTCCCATTGCCTATCGCAGTGCCCTGGCGGTGGGGGCAGACCCGCTGAGCTTCTGTGTGGCACTCATGATTGCGGTTTCCTGCTGTTTTGCCACGCCTATCGGTTCGCCGCGCCACATGCTCATCTACGGCCCGGGCGGCTACCATTTCTCCGATTTCCTGAAAGTGGGCCTGCCTATGGATATCATCATCCTTGCAGCAGATATTTTCATTGTTTCCCAGCTGTTTCCCCTGACCGGGAATTTGTAGGGGCGGAATTCCCCCCCCGGCGCTTGCGATGCGTGTTTACCCGGCTTCCGCCCGGGTGGTATCTTTCTTCATGCGGATGAGCATGTTGGTGATAATGGCGGCGCAGCTTCCCGTGGTGATACCAGATGAGAAGATTTCGCGAATGGTCCGGGGCATCTGGGACAGGATATCGGGTACCATTTCCACGCCGATGCCAAAGGCCAGGCTGATGGCAATCACGAGCGAGGCCTTGCGGTCTATCTCCTGGGATACGAGAATGCGGATGCCGGCTGCGGCCACGGTGCCGAACATGAGCAGGGTGGCTCCTCCCAGCACCGGCTCAGGCATGAGTGAGAAGATGAGCCCCACGTAGGGAAAGAGACCCAGCAGCACCAGCATGGCGGCAATATAGTACCCCACGCGGCGGCTGGCAATGCCGGTGAGCAGGATAAGCCCGTTGTTCTGGGCAAAGATTGAGTTCGGAAAGGAGTTCAGCATGCCTGACAGCATGGAATTGAACCCATCTGCCAGGATTCCGCCCTGGGCTCGCTTCATGAAATCTGCGCCCTGGACCTTCAGCCCGGTAATCTGAGAGTTGGCTGTGATATCGCCGTACGCTTCGATGGAGGTGATGATGTAGATGAGCCCCAGGGCTATAAAGGCAGACCAGCTGAAATCGAGCCCGTAACGAAAGGGGGTGGGAAAGTGGAATGCAGCATAGCCGGAGATGCTGCTGAAATTGATGAGTCCCATGCACCAGGAAACGATATAGCCCACGATGAGACCGATGACAATGGAGCTCATGCGCAGATATTTGTTGCTGCTCTGGTTGCTGATGACGATGCAGATGAGCACGAGCCCGGAGAGCAGGAGACTCTGCAGGCTGCCGAAGTTCCCGTTGCTCATGGCTGTATATCCCCCGCCGCAGGCGATGATTCCCACCTTTACCAGGCTCAGGCCGATGAGGGTCACCACAATTCCGGATACCAGCGGGGTGATGATCTTCTGCAGGTAGCGCAGTACTGCGCTTACCAGCATTTCAAGCGAAGCCGCCGCCATGCAGGAGCCGAAGATGAGCGGCAGCCCGCCAAGCTGACCAGCGGCAATAATGGGCGCAATGAATGAATAGCTGGTGCCCTGCACGCAGAGAAGACCGGCTCCCAGCCTGCCGAAGCGGCGGCACTGGATGAAGGAGGATACACCCGATGCCACCAGTGACATGGATACCAGATAGCCGGTTGTGGCGGTGTCGAGCTTGAGCGCGGATGCTATGATGAGCGGTGGCGTGACCACCGCCACAAACATGGCAAGCAGATGCTGCAGCGCGGCAAAAAGAGCATCCCAGAATGGCGGGGTGTCTTCTAACCCGTATATGAGATCAGGCTGGCCGTTGGCAGGTGCGTTGCTCATGGGGTCAGTCGCGCAGTTGAATGGTGCAGTCGTCCAGACTGTCGACAATGGCCAGCGATTCTACATGAATGCCCATGCGGCGCAGTTCATTGCCGCCGTTCTGGAACGATTTTTCAATGAGAAAGCCCATGCCTTCCAGCGAGGCCCCGGCCTGTTTCACCAGGTCGAGAATACCCAGGGCGGCATTACCATTGGCCAGGAAATCATCGATGAAGAGCACGCGGTCATCAGGCCCCAGATACTCACCGCTGACGCATACGGTGTAGTCCTTATCCTTCGTAAAGGAATGAATGGTGGTGCAGAGCATGTTCTCCATGGTGCTGGGCTTCTTTTTCTTGGCAAAGACAACGGGCAGCTCCAACAGGTTGCCTACCATGATGGCAGGGGCGATGCCGCTGGCCTCCACGGTGATGATCTTATTGATACGGGCCGAGGCAAAACGGCGCACGAATTCTACGGCCATGGAGCGCATCAGGCTGGCATCCATCTGGTGGTTGATAAAGCTATCCACTTTGAGAATGCCCCCCGGGAAACACTTGCCATCTTTGATAATTCGGTCTTTCAGCGCCTTCATGGATTAATACAATACGTTGCGGTACGCGGCAGGATAACAGTTTTTATCATTCCTGACAAGCATAATAAGCCTTATAGTGAATCCGCAGCATAATGCTTCCAAACGAACCCTGGCGGAAGCGTACCCGGTGAGGGCAGATAAAGAATCCGGCTGCTCCGTTCAGGAAGCAGCCGGATTTTTCCCGGAGTGGGAACAAGAGCGCTTGTAAGATCAGAAGTTGCAGCGCACGGCGGTGGTGAATTCCCAGCCGTTGTAGTGATCATGGCCGTCCTTGCGGGCGGTGGTGTATTCTGCGCCGAACATGATCTTTGCGGCATCCTTGTGCCTGGCCGAAGCGTACACATTGGCACCGAAGTAGAAAGCATGCAGGCTGTCCACCCAGGAGGCGGCTGTGCTCTGCGTGCAGATGTAGCGGTCGGCCCCCAGCTTGCAGGCTCCGTCACCGGTCATGCCGGTGTAGCGGAACACCAGATCCACATGGGGGTGGATGGCATAGACCGGCTGCAGCTGAATGCCCACATTGTTGGTGCCGCAGCCATCCTGCTGCTCAAATGCCGCTACTGCGTTAGCCAGGAAGCTCCATTTGTTGTGTTTGATTTCGTAGCCGATGGAAAGGGCATCCTTGAAGTCGAAACCGCAGTTGTTAGCGCCGGGTTTCTTGCCATGATAGGCACTGCTGAAATCGTGCATGTATTCAGCCGAGACTGCCTGGTAGCCGCTTTCGGTGACATCGAACTTGTGCGTGCCGCCAAAGATGACAAAGCATTCGTCCTCCCAGCCGAATTCGCCCTTGAATCCTTCGCCGCGGCCGTAGTCATCGCGGTGGTTGTGGTTACATGAGTTGCTGGCCCGGTCGTTGGCCATGAGCTGCATGTAGAGGATATTCCTCTTATCCGGCGAGGTGTAGTTCACCTCTACGCCCCAGTTGGTATCCAGCGCAAACTGGTTAGCAATATAGGAGCGCTCCACGCAGGGTATACTGGCGTTGGACATGCGGAAATCAGAGGTGAAGCTGGGTGCGAACTTACCCGCGCGCACGGTGAGCCCCTTCACGGCGGAAATCTGCTGTTTCAGCCAGATATCATAGAACCCGGTGTAGCTGTAGTTCTTCTTTGTGCGGCCGTTGGAGTAAGTATCGCGCACCGGCAGCCCGCCAATGCGTACGTAGGTGTGGAATTGGGTTCCCGTGCGGGTATACACATTCGCGCCAATCCAGTTGCGGCGGAACTCATCGTTGTACGGAGTGCCGCCCTTTTTGATGTGCAGACCGTTGCTGCCATTGGGCTGCACGCTGGCCATCTGCCACTGCTGGCGGGTGGTAAGCGCTACCTTGGTGATGAAGGTGTCCTCGTTCTCATAGATGACGAGTGCCTGTTTCACGGCTTCCACCCAGTCGGTGGGGGCGGGTCTGGTGGCCAGGGTAACGGGCTCGCCGGCGCAGGCTGCACCGGCGAGTATCAGAGAGAGTGTGCACGTTTTCATGGCTTCAGCGCAGTTTGGTGAACAGGGTGGTGGGGTCGAGCACCGGCATGTATTCGGTGTGATCCAGCCCGGCATCCAGCACGTAGAGGGTGAGCAGGCGCTTGACAACGCTCAGCAGCTTTTCGGGCTGCCAGGGCTTTTCGATGTAGTTGTCGATATGCCCGTCGTTGATGGCGTTGATGGTATCGGCATGCGTGGCCTGGCCGGTGAGCAGCACCTTGCGGGTCTTGCCGAAACGGCGGTCAGCCGTAATCCTGCCCAGCAGTTCCGTGCCGGTTTCTTCCGGCATGACCTGGTCGGAAATGACAATGGCCACGTGGTCGCCATCGTCATCAATCTGCTCGATGAGCTGCATGCAGTCTGCCACGCTGGAGGCTTCCTCCAGGCGCACATGGGTGGTGAGGGGGCGCAGGTCGCGCATGACGGAATCCAGCACTTCCTGCTGGTCATCTACACAAATGATATTAAGCGTTTCCATGGATTTGAGAGGTTGGAATGTTGATGGTGAATGAGGTTTCCTGGTCGTTGCTGCGCACTTCGATAGTGCCGTTGTAGCTGTCTACCACGCGGCGCACAATGGCCAGGCCAAGACCCAGACCGAAGTCCAGGCCCATTTTCTTGGTGGTGAAATTGGGGTTGAATATCTTGTTGAGATTGTCTTCATCGATAGCGGGACCATTGTTGGCAATGGTCACGGATACATACTCGGTGGGCAGCAGCTGCACCCCTTGCACATGGCAGCACTCGCCGGTGATGCGGATGGCCGGGGCTTCGGTGCCGCCCTGGTCCATGGCATCGCAGGCGTTTTTGATGATGTTGCTCCACACCTGCACCAGTTCGGTGATATCGGCGTTGATGCCGGGCATGGGGGTGAAGTGGGTGCTTACTGTCACGCGTTTGAGCTTGTTGTGCAGCAGGTTCAGGGCGTCGTTCACGCTCTGTTCCACGCTGGTATCGGGCTCGCGGGTGCTGTTGCCGCCGCCCAGCAGCTTTACCGCACGCACAATGCCGGTGGCCAGTTTGGAGGCCATGCGCATGTCGCGCAGGTCGTGCCCCAGTTCCCAGAAGCGGTAGTTCTTCTTCACGTTGCGGATGAAGCGGCCGGATTGCTTCCTGCCGTCTTCCGTGTTGGGGAAAATGTGGGCCAGCACCTTGGCGGCTTCCTGCGGCATACCAAACTCGCGCTCGTAGAAGCGGGCGGCACTCCGCAGTTCCTGGGCCGAGATGAAAGAGTTATCCTCAAAGCCGTAGGTGAAGAGCTGGGCGTTGTTCTTATCGTCGTCTTCGAGGTATTCCTGCAGGCTGTCGGCCACAAATTCCGTGCGGCGGGAGAGCACGCCCACGGCGTTGTTGAGCTCGTGGGCAATGCCGGCGGAAAGCTGGGCCAGCGAGCTGGCCATCTCTGCCCGTTGCAGCACGCGCAGGGCTTCTTCCTTTTCGGAGGTCTTGGTGAAGATGCGGGAGTTGCGCGCAGCCAGCTCATGCACCAGCACCGGAATGAACTGCCGCTCAAAGCAGCCGTATTTTTCCGGCTCTACCACCTCCGTGGTGTCATCCACATAGGTCACCACGGAGTCTTCCAGTGCCACAATGAGGTTGGAGCTGCGGTAGGAGCGCGAGAAGAACGCCTGCACACAGACATAGGAACCTTCCTCGGCGCGGAATACTTCGTAGCCGCGGGTGCTGCTTTCCACCGGCAGGTCGACTCCGGCGTAGGAGTCGGCCCGGCGGAAAGCGGCAAAACTGCCCTTCTGCACGTAGTATACGCGGCGGCATTCCTCACCCTGGTCCACCAGCTGCTCGCCTTCGGCAAGCTCGATGGTGCGGCCGGGGTCGCTGAAGTACACCGCATTGATGCGTTCGAGCGGTTCGATAATCTGTTCAGGCACGTGATGCATGGGTGTGTATCAGAGCGTTATCAGCCAAAGAAGCCGATGGCACCCAGCAGGGCCATGAGGCCGATGGAGAAGGCCAGGCCAATCAGGCACAGGATGGTGCCGGAGATAGCCATGCCTTTCTGCTCCACGTGGCCGGTGGCGTAGGCCATGGCGTTCGGGGGGGTGGAAATCGGCAGGGCCATACCCAGCGAGGAGGCGAAGGCGATGGTCACCAGCAGGCCGATGGCTCCGGGGGCATCCATGGCACCGCCGGCCACCATGCCGGCAGCTACACTGGCCATGATGGGCATGAGCAGGGCAGCGGTGGCTGTGTGGCTCATGAAGGTGGCCATGAAGAGGCAGATGAGGCTGGCACCCACGATGAGGGCCATGCTGTTCCATTCAGCAAACGGGATGGAGTTGATGAGGTCGCTGGCAAGCTTGGTTTCACCCAGGGCCACACCCAGGGCAAAGCCGCCGGCTACCAGCCAGAGCACGTCCCAGCTCATGGCCTTGAGGTCTTTCTTGGTGATGACACCGGTCACAGAGAACACGGCGATGGGGACAATAGCCACGCTGTTGGCATCCAGCCCGTGGTACTGCTTGGGAATCACCCACAGGAGGATGGTCACGATGAAGGTGATATACACCACCCAGGCCTTGGGCGTGGTCATGAATTTGCCCTTCATTTCCTTGGCCAGGTCCAGGCTCTTCTGGTCGATGGGGAACATCTTGAGCAGGATGAACCAGCCGATGAGCAACATGATGATGACGAAGGGAACACCGAACATCATCCAGTCACCGAAGGTCACGTTCCAGTTGTTTTCCTGCATGAACTTCAGGGCAATGGCATTGGGCGGCGTGCCGATGGGGGTGCCGATACCACCCACGTTGGCACCAATCGGGATGCAGAGGGCAAAGGCGGCGCGACCGCGGTCTTCCGGCTTGAAGAGGGCCAGCACCGGGGTGAGCAGGGCCAGCATCATGGCGGCGGTGGCCGTGTTGCTCATGAACATGGAGAACAGGGCGGTCACGCTCATGAGACCCAGCAGCACATACTTCGGGTTGGTGCCGAAGGGCTTGAGCAGCACGCGTGCCAGGTTGATATCCAGGCGGAACTTGGTGGCGGCATCAGCCAGGAAGAAACCACCCAGGAACAGGATGATGATGGGGTCGGCAAAGGTGGCAAAGATGCTCTTCTGCTGGGTCTGGTTCACCAGGTCCAGTTTGGAGATGCGGGCACTCACCTCGCCATCGTACAGGCGGCCGGCGGCTTCTTTCAGCGCTGTGGCGGTGGCGGCATCAGCCTTGCCGCTCACCACCGGCTTCAGGATAGCGGTGTTGATGGTGCTGCGCACGGCATCCGGCGTGAGGTTGGTCACCTTCTTGAGGGATTCGGTCACGCTGGCCTGGGTGGCTTTCACCACTTCGGCACTGGCACCGGGGCCGTAGGCATCGGCCACAATGGCTTCCACGGCGGGTTTGTCAAACTTGTCAACCTTCAGGAAATTGAGCGAGGTATTGGAAGTACCCAGCAGCGCCAGCGTGATTACCAGCACAGAGGTGGTCCAGATCGGAATGACCTCCAGAATCCACATGAGGGCGGCAAACACAAAGAGCGCAATTACGCGTGTCTGAATCGGGTTTACCGGCAGGCCCCATTCCTCGAAGGGCATGAATAGCATGCTGCCGCTGAGCAACAGCACGACCAACAACTTGATTATTGTTTTTGTTACCTGAGACATAACTGTTCGATTTGTGTTCTCAGCACAGCTCGGGCGTGCAGGGCGCACACCACCTCGCGCGCGAGCGTGCGGGAACAGGCTTGTGCTACCCGGTACTGTACACCATTCCTCTGTCAATGGCAAGTTTTTGTTGGTGGAAAAATCCGGAAAATAAGCGGGTCTCCGCCGCGTGGACAGAGACCCGGAAAGCTTGTATCGGGCAGGGGGGGTATTACCTGGGCCAGCCGATGCACTGGTGCACAATGACGCTGTGGTTTTCCGGCAGGTTCATCTCGCGCTTGAGCCCTTCCTTGTCAATCATGGCGCGGATGACGGTGGAGAGCCCGCGGGAGGTGCAGTAGAGGTACACGTTCTGGTAGGCAGAGCCCACGTGGTTTTCGCCACCGCGGTCATCGAGGCAGGTGTAGAGCAGGTGCAGCGGGGCGTTCTTCACGAAATCCTGACGCTCGCAGAGGGGGATGAGGTTCTTATCATTCACCTTGACCAGCCGGTGGCCGGGGCCATCGTATTCCCAGGTGCCGGTGGGAGTGAGCACGAAGAGCTGCATGTTCTGCAGGTTGCGCGAGGTGGGAATGGTGCGTTTGCCCTGCGGGTTTACGCCCCAGGCCACCCACAGGATATCTGCCAGGGTCTGGTCGTCAATGGCGCGGGTGGTATCATAATTGCGGGCAGAGTGACGCTGCGCAATGGCTTCCATGAGCGGCATGCCGCCAGTCATCACCGGGGCCGGCAGAGCCTTGGTTTCCCCGGTGCCCCAGCTGGGCAGCAGGGCTCCGGCCAATACGCAGAGTGTGAGTAGGTTCTTGAACATGCTGCGCATTGTAGCAATACTGCCGCGCTGTTGTAAAGCACAAATCTTTCACTGCAGGAGCAAGCCTGCTCATCTCGGGCAATGGGAATTGGAAGTACGGGGTACGAAGTCCGGAGTGTGAAGTTCCGCGGGCGTCGCCCGCAGGGTTCCGGCTCAGAACACGAACTGGATGAGCAGCATGTACACCACTGTGCCGCTGATGACGCTGAGCAGGGTATTCTTTTTCCACACATGAAGAAGGGCAACGAGCAGTCCTGCCATGAGGGCGGGCAGGTAGCCGGCAGTGGTGGTGAAGTGCATATCCTTGAGGCAGTATACCACCAGCATGGCTATGACGGCGCAGGGGAGCATGCGCCCCAGTTTTTCCACCAGGGGCGGGGTGCTGCCCTTGCCTTTGAAGATGATGAAAGGCAGGAAGCGCAGCAGGGCTGTACCCAGCGCCATGATGGCAATGGCATAGGCGGTGTGGGAATCAACCATGCGGCACCTCCTCTCTGTACAGGCAGAGCAGCAGCAGAATCATGCCCATGGAGGCAATGAGGAAGCTTTCACTTCCGAAGAGCGCCAGGCATATTGCCGTGACCACCAGTCCGATGATGGCCGGGGCGTGCTGTGTGGTGCTGCGCCATTGCTCTATGAAGATTGTGATGAAGAGTGCGGTGAGCACAAAGTCGATACCCTGGCTGTTGAAGGGCACCAGGGAGCCGGTCACTGCCCCCAGCACCGAGCCGGCAATCCAGTAGCAGTGGTCGAACAGGCAGATGCAGAAGTAGTAATTCTTCCGCTCCGTGAGCGGGATATCCGGGGTTTCGCGGCAGAGCAGGGAATAGGTTTCATCCGTGAGCGCAAAAATCAGATAGGGAGTCCGCTTGCCGGTGATCTTGAACTTATCAAGCATGGAGATGCCGTAGAATACATGCCGGGCGTTCACCAGGAAAGTGGTGAGCCCCACCGTGAGCAGCGATGCCCCGCCGCTCAGCAGCCCCACGGCTATATATTGCAGGGCCCCGGCATAGATGACCATACTCATTACCATGGCCAGCCAGACCGGGTAGCCACTGGCTTTCAGCATAATCCCGAACCCGAAACCCAGCGCCAGATATCCCGTCATCACGGGGATGGTCTCCACAAAGGCTTGTCTGACGGTTCGGTTCATGCGGCGGTGCCCGCCAAGTGTACAGATTCCGGCATAATCTGCAAGACTTTTTTCGTTGCCTGCCTGCCTGGAAAGGAAAAGGAACTGCCGGTGTGCGGGCTCTTTCATCGCCGTAAGTTGCTGATTTCCAATTTTTCAATCGCGAGTCACCAATGTCCGGTCACATGTGGCCGGGGTTTCACCTTGACAAATGAGGGAGGAAAGCGCATAGTAGCAAGGCCTGCGGGCGGTCTGAGAACTATGAGTGAAGCAACAATAACGCCGGAGCTGATTCGCGCTGCGCTGACCACGGTGAAATACCCCGGGTTCAGCCGCGATATCGTTTCATTTGGTCTGGTCAAGAATATCGAGGTGAGTGCCGAGGGCGCTGTAAGGATTGAGCTGCGTATCGAAAGCAGGAACGAGGACGTGCCGCGCTTTGTGTACCAGAGCGTGATGACCGAGGTCAAGGAAATGCCCGGCGTGAAGAGCCTCAATGTGGATATCGAGTATCATAACCCGGATGTGGAAAAGAAGGCTGCCATGAACGATGACCCCGCCCAGTGGAAGACCAAGCTGCCCGGCGTGAAGCACATCATCGGCATTTCCTCCGGCAAAGGCGGTGTGGGCAAGAGCACGGTCTCGGCCAATCTGGCGGTGGCACTCAGCCGCCTGGGCTACCGCACCGGCCTGCTGGACCTGGATATCTACGGCCCTTCCATGGCGCTCATGTTCGGCACCAAGGAACTGCCGGATGCCGCCGAGGATGAACGCTTTATTCCCGTGCAGGCGCATGGTGTGAAACTGCTTTCCATGGGGCTCATGATGGATGAAGCCTCGCCCGTGGCGGTGCGCGGGCCGCTGGCTACGCGCTACACCCAGCAGTTCCTGAAGGAGACAGACTGGGGAGAGCTGGATTTCCTGATTCTCGACATGCCCCCCGGCACGGGCGATATTCAGCTCACCATTGTGCAGACGGTGGATATGGATGGCGTGGTGGTGGTGACCACTCCGCAGGAAATGGCGCTTATTGATGCCCGCAAGGCTGTCGGGCTCTACCAGCGCACCAATACGCCCATTCTCGGCATTGTGGAGAACATGAGCTACTTCATCTGCCCCACGGATGAGAGCATTCACTACATTTTCGGCCAGCACGGCGGCGACCGCGAGGCGGTGAAGCTCGGCGTGCCCATGCTGGGCAAGATTCCGCTGGATATCCGCACCCGCGAGGGCGGTGACCAGGGCCGCCCCGTGGCGCTTGAAGACACCGGCTCCAACCGCGTGGCTGCTGCCTTCGAGGGCGTGGCGCAGACCCTCGCCTGTGCGCTGGGTGAGTAAAAAGTTTTTATATCAATGGATAGGGAGCGCATCGAGGAGATGCGCTCCTTGTTTTTCCGGCTAATTTAGCTTTAATTAGCCGGAAATTAGCTGATGGAGGAGAGTATAAGGGAGTAATGAAAACCGCTTTGCGGTATGAAAACAGGGCGATGCCCTGTGTGAAAACTGCCCGGTGGGCAGAGTGAAAACCACC
>JAFXDR010000192.1 GCA_017521145.1 Akkermansia sp.
CAGCGTGTCACCAAACAGCAGGGTGAACGTTCCTCGCATCATTCCCATGCGCTGAGCCAGAATACACAAAACCTTGTTGAGCAGTTCCTCGACATCCTTTTCATGAATTACGGCAGAACTGACTTCCTGAATCATCAAAAATTCCGGTGAAATTTTCATCCGCTGCGGATACTATACCATTTTTGTAGAGCTTTTGCAAGACTGATTAACTGAACTTTTTTACGAGAGGTTCTGCAGGAGCTGCGAGCTGAAGAGCCCGGCGATATTCAACCGGGAACACACGCACGAAGCGGGGGCGGTAGTGCTGCCAGTTGGCAATCATGCGCTCCGCGAGCACGCTGCCCGTTTCCCGGTGGTGTTCCTGTATCAGTGTCAGGAGTTCCTGTTCCGCCTCTGAATCGGCCGGCACGTTTTCGAGGTCAACGCACTCCGTGTTGCAATGGAGATCGAAATCGCCGTTTTCATCATAGACGTAGGCAATTCCCCCGGTCATGCCGGCGGCGAAATTAACACCGACTGCGCCCAGCACGGCGACACGCCCGCCGGTCATGTACTCGCAGCCATGGTCGCCCACGCCCTCTGCCACCAGGGTGGCACCGCTGTTTCTGACAGCAAAGCGTTCACCTGCCCGGCCGTTGATATAAATGCGACCGGAGGTGGCGCCGTAGCCGACCACATTGCCGGCAATCACGTTATCCTGAGCCTTGAAAGCGGATTCTGCCGGCACCCGGATACTGATGCTGCCGCCGGAAAGCCCTTTCCCCACAAAGTCGTTTGCCTCGCCAACGAGCCGCAGCGTGACTCCCTTCACCAGGAAAGCTCCGAAACTTTGCCCGGCTGTTCCCCGCAGATTGATGCAGAGCTGGTCGGGGCGCAGCGCCGCTGCCGGCTGAGAGTGGGCAATCCGCCCGGAGAGTGCCGCGCCGATGCTGCGGTCGGTGTTGAAGACTTGCGCCTGTATGGTGGTGGGCCGTTCCGAGTTCAGCGGGAGATGGGCGAGATAGCGCTCATCAAATGAGTTGACTGCCACCGCGTTGGTTGCCTTTTCGCAGGCTGCGGGGGAGGGCACCAGCAAGGCGGATAAATCAATCCCATAGCGAGCGGCGTCGTTCTTAACGCAGAGCAAGTCGGCGCGCCCGCAGGCTTCGTGAATGCTGTGCAGCCCCAGCGAGGCGAGGAGCCTGCGGACTTGCCCGGCGACGAGTCTGAGGTAATTGACGATATATTCAGGCTTGCCGATGAAGCGCTTGCGGCGTTCCGCATCCTGGGTGGCAACACCCATGGGGCAGGTGTTGCTGTGGCACTGGCGAATCATGGCGCACCCCAGGCACACCAGCAGAGTGGTGCCGAACCCGAACTCCTCCGCGCCCAGGAGCGCGGCGATGACCACATCTCGGCCGGTTTTGAGCTGTCCATCCGTCTGGAGCCGCACCCGGTTGCGCATATTGTTGACCACAAGAGTCTGGTGCGCTTCGGCCAGCCCCAGTTCCCAGGGCAATCCCGTGTGGCGGATGCTGGTGAGCGGCGAGGCACCGGTGCCGCCATCGTAGCCGGAAATCAGGATGGTATCCGCACTGGCCTTGGCCACCCCTGCGCACACCGTTCCCACGCCCATTTCAGAAGCCAGTTTGACCGAAATGCGGGCCCTGGGATTAACCTGCCGCAAGTCATAGATAAGCTGGGCAAAATCCTCAATTGAGTAGATATCGTGGTGCGGCGGCGGAGAAATGAGGCTCACCTGAGGAATGGCGTGGCGCACCCCGGCAATAAACGCATCCACCTTAAACGCAGGGAGCTGGCCGCCCTCGCCGGGCTTGGCACCCTGTGCCATTTTAATCTGGATTTCGTCTGCGTGGCACAAGTAGTTCGTAGTGACTCCGAAGCGACCGCTGGCCACCTGCTTGGTGGCGCTGTTGAGCTGCGTGCCGAAGCGCGAGGGCTCCTCCCCGCCTTCACCGCAGTTGCTGCGAGCTCCGATGCTGTTCATGGCTGCGGCAATGGCATGGTGCGCCTCAGGGCTGAGCGACCCCAGCGACATCGCGCCCGATACAAAATGCTTCATTATCTCACCTTCGCTTTCCACTTCCTCCAGCGGAACCGGTGGTACTTCGCGAAAATCCAGCAGGCTCCGCAGCGTGCACGGATGCGCTTCCTGGTGGTCAATCAGGGCACTGAATCCGGCCATCTTCTCTTCATTGTTCTCCCACACCGCTTCGCGGAAAAGTTTGATTGCCAGCGGTGTCCACAAACGGTATTCACCGTCCTTGTGATACTTGTAAACCCCGCCCGGCGGCAAGGCCCGGGAAGCGGATTGCGACTGCGCCAGGCGCGCTGCCGCATCGGCCGCGATGCGGGGCAGCCCTGCGCCGCCTATGCGCGTCACCGTGCCGGGCAGAAATTCGTTGATGAAATCGGAGCTCAGGCCCAGGGCCTCGAAGGCCTGCGCCGAGCGGTAGCTGCGGAGTGTGGAAATCCCCAGCTTGGACATAATCTTGAGCAGGCCTTTATCCAGCGCGCGCACATAATTGCCGGCAGCCGTGACCGCATCGCAGTTCACCTTGCCGGAGCGGGTCAGTTCAGTGATGCTCTGCAAGGCCAGCCACGGGTTGATGGCGGTGGCACCATAGCCCAGCAGCAGCGCGGCGTGCATGACCTCGCGCACTTCTCCCGAGCTGACGATGATTCCGGCCTCAGGCCGCAGGTTGTGCTCAACGAGTGCTTTATGCACAGCGGCCGTGGCGAGGAGAGAAGGAATGGCGGCGTATCCGGCGGGCAGCATCCGGTCAGTAAGCACAATCAGGCGCTGCCCTGTCTTCACGGCCTCGATGGCTTGCGCGGCCAAGCCTTGCAGCGCATGCCTGAGTGCCGTTCCATCAGCATCCGGCACAAAACCACAGCAGATTTCGGCGGTTTCGTAACCGTTCCTCTCCAAGGCGGAAAGATGCATCAATTCGTCATCCGTCAGGATGGGGCGTCGCAGCTTGATGAGCCTGGCGTGCTCCGGCGTTTCTTCCAGAATATTCCCCTTGTTGCCGATGTAGGTCATGAGGCTCATCACGAGTTCCTCGCGGATGGGGTCAATGGGCGGGTTCGTAACCTGCGCGAAGCTCTGCTTGAAGTAGTTGAACAGCAGCTGTGGCTTGCCGGACATCACCGCCAGCGCCGCCTCCATCCCCATGGAGCCTATGGGCTCGGTGCCCTTGTCCGCCATCGTTGATAAGATGGTATCCACATCCTCCTTGCTGTAGCCGAACAGCAGCTGCTTTCTCAGCAAATCAGCCTCCGGTTCTGCCGCCGTTATCTCAGTAAACAGCCCGCGCACCGATAAGCGGTTTTCCTCCACCCAGCGGCGATAGGGCTTGCTGCGGGCCAGGGCAGTCTTCACCTCGGCATCCTCCAGAATGCGTTGCCCGGGGATATCCAGCACCAGTATGCCGCCCGGTTTCAGGCGCCCCTTGCGGCGGATTTGTTCCTGCGGTATATCCAGCACCCCGGCCTCACTGGCCAGAACCAGCAGACCATCATGACATTCCGTGAAGCGTAGGGGGCGCAGGCCATTCCTGTCCAGCAGGGCCACGGCCCGGCTACCATCAGTTGCCACGATGGCTGCGGGACCATCCCATGGCTCCATCAGCGCAGAGTGATACTCAAAAAACGCGCGGACATCGCGCCCCATGTGGTAGTTTTCCCCCCAGGCCTGAGGAATGAGCATCAGCAGCGCATGCTCCAGCGGCCGCCCGGCTGCCACAAGAAGCTCCAGCATATTATCCAGACAGGCGGAGTCACTCTGCGCTTTGTTGATAAGCGGGAGCAGTTTACTTAATCGCTTTCCGAGTACGGCGCTCTTCAACAGATTCTCGCGGGCTTTCTGGGCATTCAGGTTGCCACGCAGCGTGTTGATTTCTCCATTGTGCGCCAGATAGCGGAACGGCTGCGCCAGGGCCCAGGTGGGGAATGTGTTGGTGCTATAGCGCTGGTGCACCACCACCAGCGGTGATACCATGCGGGTATCCTGCAAATCCGGGTAAAAAGAATCCAGCTGAGCACCCTGCAGCAGCCCCTTGTATACGATGGTGCGGGACGACATGCTGCAAATGTACAGGTCCGGGATGGCTTTTTCGAGGCAGCGCCTCATGACGTAAAGGTTGATTTCCTGCTCCCCGGGGGCTTCCGTGTTGTCCGCAATGAATAACTGGCGGATGCTGGGGACGGTATCACGCGCCACCTTGCCGATACTCTCCGGGCAGACCGGCACCTGTCTCCACCCGAGAGTCCTGCCGCCTTCCTGCTGTATCACGTCCTCGATGGCTGCTTCCTGCCCCACTCCGCCGAATATCATGGCCACGCCATACTGCCCGGGCGCAGGCAAGGGAAAATCGACGATTGCCCGGAAAAAGGCATCGGGCAGGGCAATCAGCAGCCCGGCACCATCGCCGGTATCAGGGTCAGCACCGGAGGCGCCTCTGTGCATCAGGCGTTTCAGCACCGTGATTCCCTGTTCGATAATGCGGTGACTTGCCTCACCCCTCATGTTGGTCACCAGCCCGACTCCACAGGCATCATGCTCAAACCGGGCCTGATAAAGCCCCTTGTCTTCCGGTACGTATAACTGCGTCTTCATACACACGGTAAAATGAATCTCTACTCTTTTTCTCCAGCAAAAA
>JAFXDR010000193.1 GCA_017521145.1 Akkermansia sp.
CATGCTCAAAGCCCGCCTCATCCAGCTGGAGGAAGACCGCAAGCGCGCCGAAGCCGACCGCCAGTATTCCGAAAAGGGTGATATTGCCTGGGGCAACCAGATCCGTTCCTACGTGTTCCAGCCCTACCAGATGGTCAAGGACCTGCGCACCGGTTTTGAGTGCGGCAACATCCAGGACGTGATGGACGGCAATATCGACGGCTACGTGGAAGCCATGCTGCGCCATAACGCTAACGCTTAAGTACAAAGTACGAAGTGGGAAGTACGAAGTAAAATAAAGCTGCGCGGAGCGCAGGGAATTTCACACTTCGTACTTCCCACTTCGCACTTCGTACTTTCCACAACCCCTTTGCGATTATGTTACGCGTAGATGTCCTGACCCTCTTTCCGGAGCTCATCACCGTGCTGTTGTCCCAGAGCATCATGGGGCGCGCGGCCGAGGCGGGGCTCATCGAAGTGCGCGCGCACCAGCTGCGCGACTGGACGCACGATAAATACCGCCGCACCGATGACTACCTCTGCGGTGGCGGTCAGGGCATGCTCATGAAGTGCGAGCCTATCTTCGAAGCCATTGAGGAACTGCGGCAGGAAAACACCAGGGTCATCCTCATGACCCCGCAGGGGCGCGTGTTCCGCCAGCCGGTGGCCGAGGAACTGGCCGCCCCCTGCATGAACGGGGCAGATGCACACTACATCATCCTCTGCGGCCACTACGAGGGCGTGGACCAGCGCGTGATTGATACCCTGGTGGATATGGAGCTTTCCATCGGCGACTATATCCTGACCAACGGGGCAATTGCCGCCGTGGTGGTCATCGATGCCATTGCGCGCCTGCTGCCCGGCGCCCTGGGCGATGACCGCAGCAGCGTGGAGGAATCCTTTTCCAACGGCCTGCTGGAAGCCCCCGCTTACACCAAGCCCAATGTTTTCCGCGGCATGGAGGTTCCCCCGGTCTTCCTTTCCGGCAACCACAAGGCCATCGAGGAATGGAAGCTCGAGAAATCCCTCGAGCGCACCAAGGCTAACCGCCCGGATCTGTACGAAGCCTGGGCCGCCGCCCACCCCGAATATTTTGCCCCGAAAAAGCGTAAAAAAACCAGGCTCACCACCTATAAGCCGAGAAAAACGGAAGGCAGTGATTAATGATTAGTGATTAATGATTAGTGATTAATGATTAGTGGTTAGTGATTAGTGATTAATGGTGGGTGAGGGGTGATTTATTCCGGGGTGGGCAGATTGGGTTCTGATAGAAAATCCCTGTTTCCAGCGTACTATTATGGTACGCTGGATTAACTGCCTGCTTGTCAGGAGAGGGTAATTATGTTAAACTGCAGGCTCACGTAGTCAGATTCCTTATGCTCAAGGCCGTTTTATTCGACATGGATGGCACCCTGGGGGACACGCTTCCGCTCTGTGTGGAAGCCTACCGCCAGTGTGTGGCCGAATGTACCGGGCGCACCCCCGGCGCAGAGGAGGTAGTCTCCTACTTCGGGCTGAGTGACCGCGGGGTACTGGCCGGGCTGCTGGGTCTGCAGCCGGATGACCCCGCCCTGCCCATCGACCGCTTTGTGGCAGCCTATGAGCGGCTGCACCCGGCGCTGGCCCCGGCCCCCTTCCCCGGCGCACTGGAAATGCTGCGTGCCGTAAAAGCCGCCGGGCTGCGCGTGGGGCTCATCTCCGGCAAAGAGCACTACACCGCCATGCCCACCGTGAGCTATTACGGCATGGAGGGCATTTTTGAGTGGTATGGCCTGGGCCTGCCCACGCACAACTGCAAGGCTGAGCGCCTGCAGCAGGTCATGCAGCTCTGGGGGCTCCAGCCCCACGAACTCATCTACGTGGGCGATGCCCCCAGCGATATCGAGCTCTGCCACAGCGTGGGCGTGCGCATCATCAACGCCGCCTGGGCCAGCACCGCCGCCGCAGAGGCGCAAGCCTGCCTGGCCCGCCACCCCGAATACCGCCTTACTGATTTCAACGAACTCCTTCCCCTCATTCTCAGCATATGAAAACGCATCTACTGAGCACCCTGATAGTCCTGGCAGCGCTCCTGAGCCCTGCCCAAGCCTACACCACCATGCCAAGCATCTACCCCACCCCGCAGAAGGTCAGCCTGCACGAGCAAAGCACCCCGGTGAAAAAGCTCACTGTGGAGCACCGCACCCCCCAGCGCAAGGGCTGGCTGTGGGACCAGCTGCCCAATGTTTCCGGCGGCTACGCTATCGAGGTGACCCCGGAGGGGCACGTAACCGTGCTGCACAACGATGATGCCGGCTGGTTCTACGCCAAGCAGACCCTCAGCCAGATGCTCGTGAACGTGGCCGGCGCGCAGGATGCCCACCAGGACCCCTTCCCCCATCGCAATATCCGCAGCATGATGGAGCTGGGCGATATCGCCGTTGGCACCGTGATTGACTGGCCGGACCTCCCCTACCGCGGAACGGTAGAGGGCTACTACGGCATCCCCTGGAGCTTCGAGGCCCGCATGCGCCAGTTCCGCTTCTACGGCCGCAACAAGATGAATCTCTACATCTACGCCCCCAAGGATGACCCCCTGCACCACGGTGAAGGCTGCTACCAGGCCTACCCGGAAGGCAAAGCCTTCGAGCTGGCTGCCCTGGTGCGCTGCGCCCGCGAGAACCGCGTGCGCTTCGTCTGGGCCATCCACCCCGCCAACACCGTGAACTGGGCGGAAAACGACGGCCGCACCCAGCTGGATGCCCTCTGCGCCAAGCTGGAGAAAATGTACGAAATCGGCATCCGCGATTTCGGCGTGCTGGTAGATGATTCCTTTGGCGAAATCGGCAAGCCGGAGCGCCAGGTGCAGCTCTGCAACTACATTCTGGAACACTTCATCCACAAGCACCCGGATGTGAACCAGGAACTCATCATGTGCCCCACCGGCTACAACAAGAGCTGGACCAATGAGAAATTCCTCACCACCATCGGCGAAGGCCTGCACAAGGATATTCACGTCATGTGGACCGGCAACACCGTGGTGCATGATATCACCCTGGAAGGCCAGCAGTGGGTCAACCCGCTCATCAAACGCCCCGCCTTCATCTGGTGGAACTGGCCCTGCAACGACTTCAAGCCCTCCCGCCTTTCCATGGGCCGCACCTACGGCCTGGACCAGACACCCGGCATGAAACACCAGATGAGCGGCTTTGTGGCCAACCCCATGGAACGCGCAGAAGCCAGCAAAGTGGGCCTCTTCGGCGTGGCAGACTACACCTGGAACACCACCGCCTTCAACTCCGATAAATCCTGGCGCAACGGCATTGCACGCCTCTACCCGCGCTGCGCCTCGGCCATGCAGACCTTCTGCAACCACAACTCATACCTCCTGCCCAACGGCCACAGCTACTTCCGCGAAGAATCCGTCAACCTGGGCGACCTGCCCTCCCGCTTCCGCGAAAGCATCACCTGCGGCACCCCGGACCCCGAACTCTGCAACCGCATGGTTGCCCTGTACAGTGAAATAGCCAGCGCTGGTGAAAAACTGCGCGACTCCAGCCACCTGGGTCACCTGCAGCGCGAAATCTCCCCCTGGATCCGCGCCTTCTACACCATGGGCATGGCCGGTATCGACGGCGTGCGCGCCCTGCTCACCGACAGTCTCCCCGAACGCATCGACGTCTTCTTCCGCATGGTGGACCGCCTCAACTCCATCAAGCAACTCCGCCGCGATGCCTGGGTAAACGGCAAAGTTGAACACGTAGAAGACGTCCAGGTAGGTGCCTACGCCATCACCCCCTCGGTCATGACCACCTACAACTACCTCAACGCCAGCATCTACTCCGGCCTCTCCGGCTGGGATTTCCGCGCCCTCATGCCCACCTTCACCAGCAACATGGGCAGCGGCTCCGACATGGTGGCCAACATCAGCGATAACGATTTCAACACCTACTGGCTCTCCAGCCGTCCCCAGCAGGCAGGCGACTGGTTCTGCCTCGACTTCGGCCGCCCCATGGATGTACGCACCGTCAAGCTCCTCATGGCAGACCGCATACGCACCCGCCACTTCCCGGTGCGCGGCCAGCTCGAGCACTCCACCGACGGCCAGAACTGGCAACCCGTGGGTGGCGAAAACAGCTCCTCCTCCCTGCTGCTCGACCTCAGCACTGCCCCCCTCCACACCCGCTACCTGCGCTACCGCATCATCGAGCCGCAACTCAAACGCGGACTGGGCGTCTGTGAATTCACGGTCAACAAGCCCCTGCCCGCCCGCCTCAACAACAACGTGACCAACCTCAGGAGCATCTCCGCCTACAGCGATGAAACCCACATCGCCCTGGTACGCGTCATGGAAACCGCCACCGCCGCCCCCGGCCAGGGCTTCGGCATCTCATTCCCCACCCCGGTCACCGGCCTCGGTCTCGCCGTCAACCTCGACAACAAAGACCTCCTCTCCTGGGCCACGGTCGAATTCACCCTCGAGGACGGCACCACCGAAAAAGCCTACCTCCAGCACTACTACGACACCGAATTCGTAGTGCAGAAAAAATACATGCCCAAAAAGCGCATCAGCGCCATCCGCTTCAGCAACACCAGCGATAAAGACCACGAGCTGCGGCTCAACATGTTCCAGCTCAACACCCCCGAAGTAGACACCGCAGCCATGGCCTCCAGCCTCACCGACTGCGACTTCTCCACCGCCTACGACACCGGCACCTACCCGCTCAACACCGAGCTGGCCGTACCCGCCAATGCCCGCGTACTCACCATCGTAGGCTCCGCCCGCTGCACGGTTGAAGGCGCCACCCATGTAAAGAGCACCGGCCTCATTCACACCTACCGCCTCACCCCCGGAACCGGCAGCATCCGCATCCGCTGCACCCGGCAGTATGGCACCAAGGTTCACGAAGCCATCTTCCGCTAATCAGCTGCCGCCAGGCAGCTGATATCACCGCCGCAGGCGGTATTTCATCCTGCTCGTCCAGGGCAGGATTTCATGCAGGGCAACGCCCTGCTTTCATACCGCTGCGCAAGCAGCGGTATTTCCATACTTGCGCAGCAAGTAATTCATTGAGCCCCGCGCAGCGGGGCGACTCGTTACCGCTGCATCAGCAGCGGTACTCCCGATGGCGCAACCGAACTCAGATCTGCACCCGTTGGGAAAGAAAAAGCTGTTCATCAGCCCCCTGCCGGGGCTGAGATAAGTTCCCGGC
>JAFXDR010000194.1 GCA_017521145.1 Akkermansia sp.
AGCACAGGGAGGCCTCAACGCGCTTCTCGTTGGGAATTTCGATACCGAAAAGACGAGCCATAGTGGTGTGTTATTATTAGATGTGTTTTCTGTTCGCCACCGGGCGGCGGCAATTTGTCGGCGCAGATTCTACACGCTTTTCCCCTTTTTGCAAGCACAATTTCACAAAAATTACAACTTTGGGTAAATCTGGGTATTGACGATTGACGATTGGAAATTCCGCGAGGCTGAGGGGCCGCCAGACGTTCACTTAATCAAATCAGTCAAACTCCGGCATGGGGCGGAGGGAGGGAGCCTCGGGCAAGACGGCTTTGGTGGAACCGCCACCGCCTGTGTATCTGGGCAGGGTGCTGGGGGTGTAGGTGGCCGGGGTGGCAATTTTCTTCATGGGAATGGTGACGGAATCCTCCTCTATGTATTTGGCTTTGGGGTCACTCTCTGTCCAGATGAACGAAAGGAATTTGCTTTTTACCGGGGTAAGGGTTTCGGCGGCGATTTCATAACCGGGTTTGCGGGCCACAATACCCAGGGTCTTATCCTGCGCAATGGTGGTGACCAGGGGGGTCTTGCCAACCACTTCGCCATTGATGGTGATTTCTGCTCCCTCCGGGAAGGTATTGATGGAAAGTTCCTTATTCCCCACGCAGGAAACCAGGAAAAGAGCAGCAGAGGACATGCAGAGGATTTTCTTCATGGGGCATATTGTAGCGCAGAGCAAGGGAGTGTTTCAAGCTCAAATTACGTGCTTGCTCTTCGTGGCAGTGTCTGCTAGAATACGGGTTAATATGATACGCAAACTGACGGTGGAAGGGATGACGGTGTTTCAGCACCAGGAGTCGTTTCATTTTGTCCCCGGTATCAACATCATTGTAGGTGGCAACGATTCCGGTAAAAGCCACCTCATGAAGCTCTGCTACGCCATCAGCAAATGGGGATGCGGCGGCAGCCGCCGCGATTTGCCTGAAGTATGGGCAGAGGAGAAGCGTCTGCGCCAGGATCTGCTGCGCGTTTTCGGCACGCGGGATCTGACGAGTCTCACCTCGCGCCGGGGAGGCAGGAATGTGCAGGCCCGGGTGCGGTGCTCGCTGGAGGGCGAGAAAGTACCCGCCGGCACGGCAGATTTAGCCTTCAGTTTCAAAGCCCACTGTGAGGAAGAAGGGCTGCGCATCGCCACCATGCCGGAGCGCTACCTGAGCAGCAATGCGGTATTTCTCTCGCCGCGCGAGGTGCTTTCCATCTACCCCTGCTACATGCAAGCCGGGAAACGCTACCCCGAGCTGCTCGATTCCGCCAGCTGGGAGCTGTGCCGCGCGCTGGAAAATGAATCAAGCCCCGCCCTGCCCCAGGCGCTGCGCTATGTGGTGAAACAGATTGAACAACTGCTGGGCGGCAAGCTGCTGCGCCACAACGGGCGCTTTTACCTGCAACGCCCCGGGCAGGAAGCGCTGGAGCTCAACCTCATTGCCGAAGGCTTCAAGCGCATAGGCACGCTGGGGCTGCTGATCGGCAATGGTACTGTGCGCCCCGGCACCTCGCTCTTCTGGGATGAACCGGAAATGAATCTGAATGCCGGGCATCTGCCCCTGCTGGTGAACCTGATGATGACGCTCTGCCGCGCCGGGGTGCAGCTGCTGCTCACCACGCACAGCCTGTTTCTGCTGCGCGAGCTGGTCATCCAGCTGGCAGACAAGCAGAACGCCGGTGTAAGCCGCCACTTCTTCGGCCTGCAGGCCGGCCAGGTGGCAGGCCCCCGCGTGAGCGAAGCCGAGGAACTCGACCAGCTGGCCCACCTGGACAGCCTGGAAGCCGAACAGGAACAGGCAGACCGCTACCTCAGCCTCATGCCCAACCTCAGCGAAGAAATCTGAACGTGTTCCAGACCGGTACCAGCTGCGTGGAAGGCCTGCACCGCTTCAACTTTGAAGCGGGGTACTACGTGTGCCGCTTCGAGTGCTCCCCCTTCTACTCCCACCACGCCCAGAACTTCTGCAACAGCTGCAAGGAGATGGATTTTGTGCTCTATCATCCCGGCAAGAAAGAACTATGGCTCATCGAGGTGAAGGACTACCGCTTCAACGCCCGCCCCAAGGTGCGCGAACTGGTGGAAAAGCTCTGCCGCAAGGTGCGCGACTGCCTGTTTCTGCTGCGTACAGCTACTCTCTGCGCCCCGGAGGAAGAACCGGAGGAAGGCATTTCTCTGCGCGAAATGGCGCGCATGAGCATGCAGGCCAAACACATCCGCCTGGCTTTCACCATTGAGCTGGGCAACACCGGGCTTTTCCCGCCTAAAGCCCTGCTCTCCACCATCCGCGATTTACTTTACCGCCAGATGCGTTTCATCGACCCGCAGATGCTCTGTCTGCCCATCACCGAATCGGGTGGGGCGGGTCCCTGGACCATCACCCCGGCCGGGAACGACCACTCCGCCCGCATCCGTAAGCGCATGGAAGCCGCCCAGCGCGAGCAGGACCACGCCCGCAAGATAGCCGAGGAACAGGAACGCCACCGCGAGCGCGTGGCGGCACGCCGCCGGCG
Source organism: Akkermansia sp. (assembly GCA_017521145.1). Lineage (GTDB taxonomy): Bacteria > Verrucomicrobiota > Verrucomicrobiia > Verrucomicrobiales > Akkermansiaceae > Akkermansia. Next base: position 2,536 of record JAFXDR010000194.1, read on the forward strand.
CAAAGCGCGCAAATCTCACATTCCCCTCTGGAAGCAGCGCGCCATGGAGCGCGAGGAGGGCAAGACCGGCACGCATGCGGACAGACGGATGAGAGAATGAGGTAATGTTGGATTTAGAATTTTGAATTTTGGATTTTAGATTTTGGATGTGTAAAGTGAGGATTTGCGGTTGATGGAAGAACAAAAAAGGCTTCCTCCCGAACAGAGGAAGCCTTTTTGAAATTGAAAGTCGTGAGGCAAATCAGGGCTTGATCACGGAAGCAAGCACCACGGTACCATTGAAGGGGGTGCTCACATTGGCGGGAAGCTCCACCTGGGAGAGACGGAAGGATTCCTTCATGCCCACGCCGGAGATATCGGCCTTGATGCAGCAGGGGATGTCCTTCACGGCGCACTTCACGGGCATCTCGTGCACAATCTGGTGCACCACGCCACCCATGGCAGTACCCACGGGGGTACCCACAAGCTTCACCTGCACGCGGGTCTTCACCACGGTGTCGGGGGTCACGGCGCAGAAGTCCACGTGGTTGGTGTTATCGGTCAGCCAGTTGCGCTGCACGTCCTTCACCAGGGTCAGGATGGTCTGGCCATCGAGCTCCAGGTTCACGAGGATGGAATCGGTATCAACAGAGGCGAACAGGGCGCGCACATCGGCAGCCTTGATCTGCACGTTGATGTTTTCGGCAACAGCGGAGCCGTACACCACGCCGGGCAGGTAGCCCTGAGCGCGCAGAGCGTTCAGCTTGCCGGTACCAACGGCCTCACGCTTGGTGGCCTTGAGGGAATATGTCGTCATAGTCTTATGCTTTCTATGTATTGAAATTGAGTTTGTTTGGAGTTCATCCGACGTCGGTGCGCCTGCGTCACCCGCCGGGATACCGCACCCTGCCAGCGAAAGCAAGGTGGACGCACAGGATACGCCTTATTCCGGAAAAGTCAAGAGAAATTCGCGCACCGGGCGCACTTTTTCCTTGATAAATGAATCTTTTACTCCTAGTATGGCGGCGCATGAAAGCAATCCTGACCACAGCAGGCATCCTCAGTCTCTCCCTCATGAGCAGCTGCATCCAGATGTCGCAACAGGCAGCGGGCCCCATACCCCCGCCAGCCCCGGAGACACTGCGCCGCCCCATTCCCCCGGGCCTGCAACACTACTACACCCTGCCGGCACCAAGGGAGCGGGATTGACGGAATGGGCCTGACAATTGGAGCGATAGCGGGCGCTTTTACTGACAAATACGCGCTGTCCGGGAGCAAGGCTGGTGATTTTGATTGACATGCCTTATAAATACGCGTAGAATCTCCGCACCATGAAAAAGCGACTCCGCAAGAAATACCGCGTTGGTGAGTTCAAGGAACTCTGCTTTGAATTTTCATTCGACTACAAGGGCGATGTAGCCGCTCCCGAGTGCGAGCAGTTCCTGCACGCTTTCGTTGAGGAATGCATTGAGGCCAACGGTCTCGATTGCGAGGGCAACATCACGGACGACAGCTGCAACATTGTGGCCAAGGCCGTGGATCCCACCCAGACCAGCAACGCCCAGCGCGAAGCTGTGAAGAGCTGGCTTGAAGCCCGCAGCGATGTGGAGCTCAAGAGCTTCGGAGAACTGCAGGATGCCTGGTACGCCACCTGCTGATTTCCTATTCCTTTCTGAAAACGGCCCCGGCAGGCGGCCTTGTAGCCTGCCACACCTGAATTCATGATGAACGAGAACGAGCCAACGCAGAAAAAGCAAGTCATTTATGCCAAGGGTCTCAAGGGAGTGATTGCCACCGAGACAGGGCTGAGCGATGTGCGTGGTGAAGAAGGCCACCTTCTTTACTGCGGCTATGAAATTGAAGACCTGGTAGACCTTTGCAGCTTCACGGAAATCATCTACCTGCTCCTCAATAAACGCCTGCCCAACCGCGAGGAGCTTGAGGGGCTGCAACAGCGCCTGCGCAATGACCGCGAACTGCCCCAGCCGATTCTCGACTTCTTCAAGACTGCCACCAAGACGGCCCGTCCCATGAGCGCTCTGCGCACGGCGGTTTCCATGCTGGGTATGTACGATGACCGCACCAAGGACCCCAGCCAGATGAAGGAAATCGGGCTTTCCCTCATTGCCAAGCTGCCGGTCATGGCAGCCTATTACTACCGCATCTGCCAGGGACTGGACCTGCCCCCCATCCGCAACGACCTGGGCGAAGCCGAGCACTTCCTGTGGCTGCTGAAAGGCACCGAGCCCGACCCCGCCGAGGCCCACATTCTGGATGTGGCCTACATTCTGCACGCCGACCACGGCATGAATGCCTCCACCTTCTCAGCCCGTGTGACGGCCTCCACACTTTCCGATATGTACTCCGCCATCACCTCCGCCATTGGTTCCCTGAAAGGGCCGCTGCACGGTGGTGCCAATGAAGCGGTTATCGAAATGCTCAAGGAAATCGGCGAGGAGGAGAATGTGGAAGAATACATCAACCGCAAACTTGCCAACAAGGAGAAGATTTTCGGCATCGGCCACCGCGTATACCGCACGCTCGACCCGCGCGCCCCGCTTCTGCGCCGCATTGCCATCCGCCTTACCCAGACTATCGGCGAACCCAAGTGGATTCGCATGAGCGACCGCATTGCCAAGATTATGCGCGCCCGCAAGAATCTGAATGCCAACGTGGATTTCTACTCTGCCACGGTGTACTACAGCCTGGGTATCCCGACACGCATGTTCACCACACTCTTTGCCATTGCACGCTGCGCCGGCTGGGTGGCCCAGATTCTGGAGCAGCTGGAGGACAACACCCTCTATCGTCCGCTGGCTGCCTACAAGGGCCCGGACGACCCGCTGATGGTTCCCATGCTCGATATGAGATAAAGGGAATGCAGATTTCAGAATGCAAAATGCAGAATGTGAAATTTGGTCGCGGCTCCCGCCGCTCCCAGTAGACAGACAAGCGCTGAGATGCATCTCAGCGCTTGTTGCATTTCCTCTGCGCGCAGCGCAGGGAATTCTACACATTCAAAATTCCACTTTCAAAATTCTACTTTCAAAGTCCCGCTGTTATTCTACCATTTCAGCAGTGGGGGCGGGGTCGGGCTCGGCATATTGCAAATGCGGGGCCAGCACAAAGGCAAGGTATTGTTCGTGCGTGGCATACAGGGGGAAACGCAGCAGCTGAGCCTCTGCCGAAACCGGGGTGTGCGCCAGCGCTCCCTCCGATGCCTGCCAGCCCGGGTCGTGGGCGGATTCTACGGCATCCACATAATCAGACCAGGCTTGCTCCGCCTCCAGGAAAAGCTTTTTTGTCCGCTCCTGCACTGCGGCATAGTAACTCATTTCCACCGCACCGGGCAGCGGCACCCCCGACACCAGGGAAGCACCGCGCTCTGTACCGAAGCACAGCTCAATCTGCTGCGCGCAAAGGTTCAGATACCCGCGCCACAGGGCCGTGGCCCGCCCGGCTGAAGCCGCGCGGGCGGCATCGCTGTGCATCACCTCATTGGCCAGCTCCTGCACCATGAGCGGGGTAGCCGGGGCATCGAGCACCAGAGATTCGTCATCATCCACATTGTGAATATCCACGGAACCTTCCTCGGCCTCGCCCTCGCTGTGGGATGGGGGAGCCTCCTCATGCTCCTCATGTTCCTCATCCTCCCGGGCAGCCTCAATCCCCCAGGGCACGGCATACAGAAGCGCCTGCAAATCCTGCATGTACTCCCGCTGCAGCTCAGCGCGGAACAGATTGGTGCTCTCTCTGACCGATTCGGCATCCATGATGCAGGCTGCCATGCCCAGCTGGGACATACCGAAGCGCATCTGCGCCTCATACGACTTCTGCGCGGCCACCAGCACCCCCATGGCCGCCGCACGGATGGCCTGTTTCTCGCCCTCCTCTGCCCCGGCAGATTTCTGCCAGAGATTCAGCACGGCATCCAGTTCAGCCTTGCGGGAATCCCAGAAAGCCTGTTCCTCCGGGGTGAGCCCGGTGTAGCCCATGCGGGCAGCCTCGATACGGCGGGTGTATTCCACCCGTTCGGCTTCCACCACCTTGCGTTCTGCGGCATTGGTGGCCATCTTCTCACGGGCATCCAGATACGCCTTGAACGCCTCCATGCGGTCATCGTAAAACCGCCCGGCAGCATTTTCCTGCGCCGGAGCCAGAGAGGCTACAGCCAGAAACAGGAGCAGATGGGGCAGTCTTTGCATACGCCCAGTCTATCACAGCGCACCCACAAGGCAAGGAAAAAGCCCGCAAAACCGCTGAATCTGTGGCATACCGGGGCCGATGTATCACTTCGCGCTTTCCCGCGCGTGTGCGATGTGGTAGAGTGACGCCAGAAACGTTATGGACACCCCCAAGAACTACTACATTCCCACCGTCATCGAAAAGACCAGCCAGGGCGAGCGCGCCTACGATATCTACTCGCGTCTGCTGCTCGACCGCGTCATCTTCATCGGCACCGAAATTGACGACACCGTGGCCAATTCCGTGATTGCCCAGCTGCTCTTCCTGCAGATGACGGATCCGAAGAAGGACATCCACATCTACATCAACTCTCCCGGTGGTTCCGTGACGGCGGGTCTGGCTATTTACGACACCATGCAGTTCGTCTCCTGCGATATCAACACCTACTGCATCGGCATTGCCGCAAGCATGGCCTCTGTGCTGCTGGCTGCCGGCACCAAGGGCAAGCGTTTCTGCCTGCCGAACTCCCATGTGATGATTCACCAGGTGCGCGGCGGTGCCCAGGGTACCGCGGCCGATGTGGAACGCACCATCAAGTTCATGTTCAGCCTCGATAAGCGCCTCACGGGCATCCTCTCCCAGCACACGGGCAAGGATTTCGACACCGTGAAGCAGGACCAGGACCGCGATAACTACATGACCGCCGAGGAATCCCTCGCCTACGGTCTGGTAGACCGCATTCTGGAGCACACCCCGGCGCAGAAGAAGTAACCCCTGCCCCACATGGCTAAACAAAAGAAAAGCTGCATCATCTGCGGGCAGCCGGAATCCGACGGGCGCCCTATGCTCGACCTGGACGGCACCCACATCTGCTTCCAGTGCGTGGAAGGCATGACCTACCACATGTTCCGCTCTGAAATGGGCGAAGTGGCGGCCGACCGCATTCTTTCACTCATCAAGGGTACCCACCCGGAAATCGTGCCCCAGGACAAGACGGACAATTCCCCCGTGCTGGAGGTGCAGACCATCAACCAGGACGAACTGCCCACCCCGGAGCAGATGCACCAGATGCTGGATGCTTACGTCATCGGCCAGGAACGAGCCAAGCGCACCCTCTGCGTGGCGGTGTACAACCACTACCTGCGCCTGCGCCAGCCCAAGACCGATGACGGGGTGGAGATTGAAAAAAGCAACATCCTGATGGCAGGCTCCACCGGCAGCGGCAAGACCCTGCTGGCCAAGACCCTGGCGAAGATTCTGGATGTTCCTTTCTGCATTGTGGATGCCACCACGCTGACGGAGGCCGGCTACGTGGGCGAGGATGTGGAAAACATTGTGCTGCGTCTGCTGCAGGCGGCTGATATGAATGTGGCCAAAGCCGAGCGCGGTATCATCTACGTGGACGAAATCGATAAGATTGGCCGCAAGACGCAGAATGTGAGCATCACCCGCGATGTTTCCGGCGAAGGCGTGCAACAGGCTCTGCTCAAGATTGTGGAAGGCACGGAATGCAACATTCCCCCCAAGGGAGGCCGCAAGCACCCGAATGAGCAGTACATCCGCGTGAACACGGAAAACATCCTCTTCATCTGCGGGGGTGCCTTTGTAGGGCTGGAAGGCATCATCCGCAAGCGCCTCGGCTCCTCGGCCATGGGGTTTGCCGCTGTGGAGGAAGACCGCGATGCCAAGGAATACACCGAGGAGGAGATACTTTCCAAGGCCATGCCGGAAGACTTCTTCATGTTCGGTATGATTCCGGAGCTCATGGGCCGCCTGCCCATCTTCACCCCGCTCACTACGCTCACGGAAGACCAGCTCATGCACCTGCTCACCGAGCCGAAAAATGCGCTCGTAAAGCAGTACACGAAGCTCATGGCCATGAACAATGCCAAACTCAAGGTGGAGAAAGCAGCCCTGCGAGCCATGGCCAGGCAGGCCATCGAGCGCGGCACCGGTGCCCGAGCCCTGCGCGGCATCTTCGAAAATCTCATGCTCGATGTCATGTACAAGGTTCCCAGCGATAAGAGCATCGAAACCGTCACCATCACCGAAGACGTGGTGCTGGGCAAGGCCGAACCTGAAATCAAGCGCCGCAAGGCCTGCAAGAAGTAATCATGCTGGTACTGGGAATCGAGTCAAGTTGTGATGAAACCGCCGTGGCCCTCATGGAGTCCACCGGCAGCGGGCAGCCGCAGCTGCTCAGCTCGGTCATCTCGACCCAGATTCCCCTGCACCGGATGTACGGTGGCGTGATTCCCGAGCTGGCCTCGCGAAACCACTCTGCCAACCTGCCCGCCGTGCTCCGGGAAGCCCTGGAGAAAGCCGGCCGCAGCATCCACCAGGTAGATGTGTTTGCCAGCACCGCCGGCCCGGGGCTCGTGGCCGCCCTGCTGGTGGGCAACACCGCAGCCAAAGCGCTGGCACTGGCCGCCCGCAAACCCTTTGTGGCGGTCAACCACCTGGAGGGGCACATGCTCTCCCCCTTCATCACCCACCCGGCAGGACTGGTGCCCCACCTGGGGCTCGTGGTGAGTGGTGGCCACAGTCTGCTTATCGATGTGAAAGGGCCGGGTGATTACACCCTGCTGGGGCGCTCCCGCGATGACGCTGCGGGCGAAGCCTTCGACAAGGTGGCCAAGATGCTTGATCTGCCCTACCCCGGTGGTCCGGAAATCGACAGGCTGGCCGAGAAAGGTGACCCGGAACGCTTCAAACTGCCCCGCCCGATGATGCACGAAGACCACCTCGACTTCTCCTTCTCCGGGCTCAAGACCGCGGTGCTCTACACCCTGCCCAGGCTGGTGGCCAGCGGCAACCCTCACGACCTGGATGAACAGACCCTGTGTGATCTCTGCGCCGGGGTGCGGCAGGCTATCATCGATGTGCTGCTGCACAAAGCCACCAAAGCCCTGCGCAAAAGCCACCATAAGGTACTGGCAGTCTCCGGCGGTGTTTCCTGCAACAGCGGACTACGCCGCCAGCTGGAGGAAATGTGCAAACGCCGCCGCATCGAACTCATCCTGCCGCCCAACAGTCTCACTACCGACAACGCCGCCATGATTGCCTACGCCGGCATGCTCCGCGCCCAGGCAGGCGATTTCTCCCCGCTCGACACACCCGTCGACCCCAATCTCAAACTTGCCGGAGTTCAATTAAGAAAATAACCATGGGACTAAGGGAAAAGCTGGATAACATTCTGCCGACAATCCTGCCGGACAAGGCAGAAAACGCCATTAAGGGCAAGGAATTGATTGCGCGTGTGCGTGCCGTACTGGGCGATGCGTATTCGGACCACTCGCTGCGTTCGCAATTTTCGTTCATGGTGCTGGATGCTGCATCCTGTCTGGCGCGTGTGGAAAACGGTCAGGGCTACTACCTGCGCAGCGAGGGCGATGCCCCCAGCCTTCAGAATGTCTTTGGCGGCAGTGCCGAGGGAGACACGATGCTGCACCGCGCCATGGCACTGGCTGTGCGGCTGTATGATACAGCGGGTCAGGGTGTCTTTGTCTACCCGGTAAATGATGAGGAAAGCTGGGGGCACCCGGATTTAGTGGCTGTGCAGTGGCCTGCCGGAGCCTGGGATGCCGAGGGAGCCTACATCATGGAAGGAGACGCGGAGGAGCTGGCGTTCCGCGCAATCTGTGTGGGTTTTGCAGACGATGAAGAAAGCTGCCGCCAGGCCTTTTTCCGCGCGCTGGCCTGTGGCCAGTGGGCGCAGGAAAGCGAACTGCTGCTGCTGCCCGGTGCTGCCAATGAGGATGAACTGACCGACCTGGCCGCCCGCTATGGCGTGGGCATCCGCTGTCTGGATGCCGATGCACCCGCCCTGGAAGCCATGCCGCGGGCCGATGAGATTTTCCGCTTGAGCACAGATGAAGCCCGCACCCTGCTGGCCAGCCTGCCGCAATCCACCCTGGCGCGGCCGCGTCACCGCCAGCTTGCCGAAAAAGCTGCCGCCGCCATGCCAGACACAGCCGTGGTGCTGCAATGGGCCCGTGGCTGTGCCGACCGGGGCCGGGTAGAGGCCTATGAACACCGCGTTGCCGTAAATTGATATGATTCAGAGTTTCCTCAAGCGACTGGCAGGCAGACGCGCTAACAGGTTGTTCCTGGTGGCAGGCATTCTGCTCACCTGCCTGGCTGTCTACAAACTGCTGCGCACGGCCATGTATGTGCATGAATCCGTGGTAGTCACCGCCACAGTGACCGATGTGCGCCAGCAGCCCTTTGAATCCACCCTGCAGGCCTGGCAGCATGGCAATATGGCCCTGGGCGACAGCACTTCTTACCAGGCCATTGTTCGCTACACCGTTCCCAACGGACTGGTCATCAACCGTCTGATGACTGATGCCGATGATACGGACTACACCATCGGCCAGCAGGTGGAGGTGATAACCCCTGAGCTCGACCCCAGCCAGGCCCACATCAACAAGTGGAAATTCATCTGGGGCTGGGAATGCGCCCAGCTGGGCGGCGGCGTGATTCTCCTGCTGACCGGGCTGGCACTGCGCGAGCGCAAACCCGCACCGGCTCCAGCCCCCCGGAAGAAACCCGCCAGATCCGGAGGCAAAAAGAAATCTGCCCCCCGGAAAAAAAGTGAATCCGGCACCCCGCGCAAGCGAAGCCCGCGTAAGAAGAAGGCTCAGGACTAATCCCCCCACCCGCAGCGCATGGCTCAGCTCCATTCCAGAATACCAGTGCAGAACATGCAGCGGGGAGAACGCGTGGTGTATGATGCCATGGCAAAGCTCCCGGATGACTGGATTATTTTTCACAGCTGCAAGGAAGACTACCTCGATGGCCGGCGCTATGTGCACTACGAAGCAGATTTCGTGGTGCTTATCCCCCGACGCGGCTTAGTGGTCATCGAGGTGAAGGACTGGCCGCAGATGCGCATCGCCGATGGACGCTGGCAGAGCCGCAAGGATGAAAACGGCACCTGGCAGACACACGTGCACAGTCCGCTGGAACAGGCCAACATTGCCCTGCAGAAAATCATGCGCAGTCTGGCCCGCAGCGGCAGCATTGCCCAAGCGCCCGTCCGCTGGCCGGAACACCGCCACATGGCCATCCTCACCCAGGGTGTGCCGGAAACAGACTGTTCCCACAACCACAGCTTCGACACGCTCTACCTCTGCGGCGTTTCGGAACTGGAGCGCCTGCAACAACGCATCGAGCATCTCTTTGTGCTGCAGCAGGGGTCCCGCATGACCACCCGCCACGTGCAGAAGATAGCAGACACGCTTTCCCCCAGCGTACATTTCCGCATGAGCCTGGCCAATTACCTGCAGGAGATGGATGCCTCTGCCGCCAACCTGCTCACGCTGCTCCCGGCGCTGTATGAAAGCACCGGCGGCGTCCGGGTGGAAGGCTGCGCCGGCTCCGGCAAGACTGTGATGGCTTGCGCCGAAGCCGCCCGGCTGGCCGCAGAGCTTCCCCGGGATGGCCGGCACCGCATGCTCATGCTCTGCTTCAACCACGCCATGGCAGCAGAGCTGCACCGGAACCCGCTGCTTGCCGAACAATCAGATATCCTGCAGGTGAGTACGTTCCATGATTTCTGCATCGGCAGCATATTGAAACCCGCAGGACAGGAGCACCTGGTCAATTACGAGGCCGATGGCGACCGCCTGCCGGAAACCGCCCTGACCAGGATCATCGAACTACTGCCGGGGATGCCGCATTACGATGCCATTTTTGTGGATGAAGCCCAGGATTTCCGCCGCATCTGGTGGAAGATCATCCAATCCCTGCTCATCCCCGGAGGCAAGCTCTACCTCTTTGCCGATAAGAACCAGGACTTGTACGACCGCTACGACCAGTTGCCGGAGCTGCCGACCAGACTGCGCCTGAACTGCAACCTGCGCAATGCCCACCAGATAGCGGGCTTCAGCCGTGCCATGCTTTCTCCCGCCGACCAGGGAGGCGACATTCTGCCCATGACCGGAGCCGGGGTGAGCATTGCCCCGGCGGGTGACACCCCGCAGGCACGAGCCAGCGAAGTGCAGCGCATCATTCGTGAACTACGCGAAAAACAGGTGCCGCTGTGCGATATTGTGGTGCTCTCCCCCTGGCGCACAGCACATCCACGCTGCAGCCTGAACCTGGTACCGGAACTGGCCACTGCGCCCGCTGCCGAGACTCCTGCGCAGGCAGCCGGACGCCGCGCCGCCTGCCGGCAGACCGGTGCCACGCAGATTTTCGCCTCCACCATCAAATCATTCAAAGGGCAGGAAGCCGCTTACGTGATTGTGACCGATGTCATCGGTCTGAACGAAAGCCGCGGTTTTGATATGAAAGAACTCTACACCGCCTGCACCCGTGCCCGCTACGGGCTGTTCATCGTACCCACCGCCACCGGCAGACAGCTTGTCGAATCCTTTCCCTGCACATGAAAGCTCTCATCCTCTTCCTCCCGCTCTTTCTTTTCGTCTCCTGCAACCGGATTTCACATGGGGAATACCGGAATTACAAGGTGACCAATGACAAAGCCACCCCGGTGAGCCAATATGGCGGTGCCCCCTACCGGCAGCGTCGATAAGGCAATTTACACCAGTTTTTCTGACATTCTGCGTGACGAAAAGCGGAATATGTGGTAGAATGCCGCGCGCATCCAGCATACAGCGATGACTACAACAGACTTTCTAGTAATCGGCAGCGGTGTGGCGGGACTGAGTTTTGCCCTGCGCGCCGCCGAATATGGTAAGGTGACCCTGCTCTGCAAGAGCGATCCCCTGGTATCGAGCTCTGCCAAGGCCCAGGGCGGTATTGCCGCCGTGATGGATAAGAACGATACCTTCGAAGAACACGTGGCCGACACGCTGGATGCCGGCGCCGGGCTCTGCGATGAAGCCGCCGTGCGCACTATTGTGGAGGAAGCACCCGCTGCCATTGAAGAGCTTCTCAGCTGAGGCGTGGATTTCGATACGGAAAAGGATGGCGAATTCGAACTGGGCCGCGAAGGAGGCCACGGCAAGCGCCGCATTCTGCATTCCAAGGATACCACCGGATTGGAAATCAGCACCAAGCTTCTGCGCTGTGTGCAGCAGCACCCGAATATCACCCTGCTGGACCACCGCATTGCCATTGACCTCATCACCACCGCCAAGCTGGGCTGCGTGACGGAGGACCGGGTGCTGGGGGCCTATGTGCTCAACCCCGCCACCGGCGAGGTGGAAATCTTCCGCAGCGACCGCATCATGATGGCCACTGGCGGCACCGGGCGCGTGTATATGTACACCACCAACCCGGCTACTGCCACTGGCGATGGCGTGGCCATGGCCTGGCGCGCCGGGGCCAATGTATCCAACCTGGAGTTCGTGCAGTTCCACCCCACCACCTTCTACAACCCGAAGAGCAGTGACCGCGATGGCCTCACTTTCCTTATTTCAGAAGCCGTACGCGGCGAGGGCGGTGTGCTCCGCGGACCAGATGGCCAGGAATTCATGCAGAAGTACGATGCCCGCAAGAGTCTGGCTCCGCGCGACATCGTGGCACGCGCCATCAACCACGAAATTCTGCGCACCGGGCATCCCTGCATGTACCTGGACATGACCCACAAGCCCAAGGGATTCATGGCTGACCGCTTCCCTTACATTTACGAGACCTGCAAGAGCTACGGCGTGGATGCCGAGGTGGACTTCATCCCCGTAGTGCCCAGCGCCCACTACCAGTGCGGCGGTGTGCAGACGGATACGGACGGCCAGACCTCGCTGCGCGGTCTGTTCTGCGCGGGCGAAACCGGCTGCACCGGCTTGCATGGTGCGAACCGCCTGGCCAGCAATTCGCTGCTGGAATGCGTCGTGATTTCCAAGCGGGCCCTGCAGCGCATGCTGCGCACCCTGCCCCTGGCGCACAAGATGGAGGAATACCCCATTCCCGAATGGAAGCATGGCGAACGCGCCCAGCAGGACGATCTGGCCATTCTCTACCACTGCTGGGATGAAGTGCGCCGCACCATGATGGACTATGTGAGCATTGTGCGCACCAACCACCGCCTGCAGCGCGCAGCCACCCGCCTGCGCAACATCAACCGCGAAATCAACGAATACTACTGGGGTTACCGCGTCACGCCGGAAATCATTGACCTGCGTAACCTGGCCCTCACCGCTTCGCTGATTGTGGACTGCGCCATCCGCCGCCAGGAATCCCGCGGGCTGCACTTCACCCTGGATGCGCCGGAGAAACTGCCGGTAGCGCGCCCGAGCGTTCTGCACAACTGGTAAAGCGATTTTCCACATGCTGCTGCGCACCCTGAGTCTCCTGCTTCTTGCCGCTCTGCTGCCCGTTGCTCCGGCATCAGCCCAGGCGGTGAGGAAGAGCCTGGGCGGAGCATCATTCAACCGGGTGCAGACCACACCCAGGCGGCCCGGCAAGCGCCGCATGAGTTCGGAAGATTTACGAGCCGCGGCCATCAAGGCGGGTCCGATGCGCCCGGCATTCGACCAGAGCCACCGCCGCAATTTCCCTGACCCCAAGAAAGGGCCGCAGCGCCCCAGCCCCGGTGCCTACCCCTGGCATTTTGATATTACCGCCACCTATTTCTACATTGGTGAGCAGGCTACCAAAAATAACCCCGTACCCAATACCGCCAGCAGCTGGGACAGCGCATGGGATGATAATTACGGCGGCTTCGACGACCCCAACCCCGCCAACCGCTGTCCGCGCACTTATGCTCCGCTGGGCTTCACCCCGCGGCTCAATCCTTTCTACGTGGCGCTGCCCTACAACGATATCGACAAAGGCGGCCCCAAGCCGGAAGCAGCCAAGGTGATTCCCTGGTACCGCCATTTCAAGGATGGCAAGTACGAATCCGTATGCCGCGGCACCTGGGTGCAGATATACTACAACGGGCGCTATTGCTTCGCACAATGGGAAGATTGCGGCCCCTTCTGCACGGATGACTGGAAGTACGTCTTCCTGGGTGCCCGCCCGAAAAACCATGCCAACAAGGCAGCAGGCATTGATATTTCCCCCGCGGTGCGCGATTACCTGGGCATCAAGGGCGGCATGGCCACCGTGCACTGGCGCTTCGTGGATTTCCACCGCGTGCCGGGTGGTCCGTGGGCGCGCTTCGGCAAGGATAACCCCTTTGTGAATCCGGAGCTCAAACGCGCCATCTTCAAATTCCAGCGCCACCACAACATTATCACCACCAAAGGCTGACTTCTTCCCATGTTCAAGAACCTGATTTTCGACTGGTCCGGCACGCTTTGTGATGACCTTGCCCTCACCCTGGAAGCCACCAACTACGTGCTGGCACAGTACGACCGCCCGGCCCTCACCCGCGAGCAGTTCCGCGATGAATTCCAGCTCCCTTACCCGGATTACTACGCCCGCAAAACCCCGGAAGCCAGGCTGGTTGACCTGGAGAAATACTACCGCCACGCCTTTGACCATGCGGTGACACAGGTGACACTGATTCCGCATGCCCGCGAGTTCATGGATTTCTGCCGCAAGCGCGGCATACGCTGCTTTACCCTGACCAGCATGGATCCCCGCGCTTTCGATGAACAGGCGCGCTACCTGGGCATGAAGGATTACTTCGAACACATTCACTCCGGCGTGCGCAACAAGGAGGAATACATCTATACCCTGTTGCGCCAGCACAGCCTGAACCCGGCCGATACCGCCTTTATCGGCGATATGCAGCACGATATCAACGCCGCTCACAGCGCAGGCATCATCGGCATCGGCGTGCTCACCGGCTATAACAACGCCGCGCAGCTCTCCGTCTCGAACCCTGACCTCACGGTTCCCCACCTCGGGGCGCTGCAGAGCCTCATGGAGCGCGGCGGCAGCTCCCCTGCCCCCGCTGCGGATGATAGCATCCACATCAACGGGCTGGAAATATACTGCCACATCGGCGTGCCGGAGGAAGAACGCGCCACCCCCCAGCGACTGGTGGCTCATGTCACCCTCACCCCGCCTGCAGCCTTTGTCAGCATGGGCGAGGAACTGGAGCGAACCATCAATTACGATGCCCTGGCCCGCCACCTGATTGACACGGCGCAGGCAGAACCCACCGTGCTGCTCGAAACGCTCTGCCACCGTCTGGCCACCGCCTGCGTACGCGATTTCGGTGCCGCCACCGCCACGGTAGAGCTGCACAAGTTCATTCTGCCTTTCACCGCCTCGGTCTCCGTGCGCTGTACGGCTTGAAGAACTGCAAGTTCCACACCGTCAAACATTCTCCATTCACTGAACGGCTTTCAATTAACAGAAGCCCGTGCGTAGTGGCAAATATGTCACCATTTGCAACTTGCAGAAGTGAACCCCAGATGATAGAATTGCTCCCATAAGATATTCAATTTTTTCAAGCATGACCATGATTCATTATCGTTCACTTGCCATGCTGGTAGCGCTGGCGGCTACCGCAACAGCCCAGATGCCGGGCAAAATGGTAACCTACGTGCAGGCGGAAAAAGCCGCCGCCGGACGGGATAAGATTGTGCGTAAGAGCATTGGGCGCACCGAATCCATCCGCCACGTGACCGTGCGAGCCGCAGTGGAAGGACGCTTGAACAAGGTGCATTTTAACGAGGGCAGCATGGTGAAAGAGGGCGATTTGCTCATGCAGATTGACCCGCTGCGTTATGAAGCAGCCCTGAAACAGGCAGAGGCCGCCGTGGCCCAGCTGGAAGCCCAGCAGATTTACGCCACCAGCCGCTACACACGACTGGCGGCTCTGGCAGCGCAGCAGGCTGCCTCGCGCGAGGACATGGAGACCGCCAAAGCCGCCGTGGAAGAACTGAAAGCCCGCAAGGCCGGGGCCGAAGCCGAGGTGGCACGCGCCAGAAAAGACCTGGACGACTGCAATATCTACGCGGAAATCAGCGGGCGCATCGGCCGCCTGCCCAAGGGTGAGGGCAACTACATCACCAAGGGCGAAGCCATCACCACCATTGCGCAGATGAATCCCATCTACGTGCGTTTCCCGCTCAGCCAGAATGATGTGAACGGCATTTTCTACGGACCGAAGGAGATTGGCAATGTGACCGATGTGCAACTGGTGCTGGCCAACGGGCGCTCCTATCCCAGCCACGGGCGTATTTCGGTGGTGGATAACCGCCTGACCGACAGTACGGACTCCTACACCCTGTGGGCCGAATTCGACAACCCGGACGGCCAGCTGACCCACCACGGCATCGGCGCGCTGAATATCAGCCTCAACTCCACACGAGAGGTGACCATGGTGCCACTCACCGCCATTCACTACGACTCCGAGGGTGCTTTTGTCTACGTGCTGGACAACGAGAACAAGGTATCGCGCCGCAATGTGACCGCCGGCACCGTGCAGGGACGCATGCAGTCCATCTATGTGGGGCTGGAACCGGGTGAAGTGGTCATCAGCGATGGCTCCCACAAGACCCGCCCCGGTGCCACGGTACGCCCGATTTTTGCCGATGCCGGCATCAACGAGCCCGGCTCTGCCGCCGGTGGTGAACTGGCTCCGCTGGAGGTGGATACCGCCACGGTCGCAGAAATGGCCGACCCCACCGAACTGAGTATTGAAAGCGCCCGACTGGAAGCCATCAACACCGTGGAGCTGCGCCCGCTGGTGCAAGGGCTCATTCAGGAGCGCACCTTCACCGAAGGTGACCGGGTGGAAAAAGGCAGTGAGTTATTCCGCATTGATGCCACGCGCTACCAGGCCACGGTGGATGCCTGCAAGGCAGGTATTGAGCAGCTTGACATCAAGATTGCTGACGCGCAGAGCAAGTATGACCGCCAGCAGAAACTAGTGGAGATGAACGCCTCCAGCAAGGACGACATGGAGAATGCCCGCGCTACCCTGCACGAGATGCAGGAAGCCCGCGAAGCTGCTGTGGCCAAACTGGCCGTGGCACAGGATGACCTGAACCGCTGCGTGGTCAAAGCCCCGCTCAGCGGGCGCATTGGTCGTGTGCTCATCTCCAAGGGCAATTATGTGACCGATATGAAGACCCCGCTGGCCCGCGTGGTGCAGCTGAGCCCGATTTACGCGCGTTTCCCGCTGAGTGAAAAAGATATTCTCTCCATCTACGGCAGCACCGAAAAGCTCTGCGCCCAGGCCGAGCTCACCCTGGTGACTGCCACGGGCAAGGAACTGCCCGATAAGGGCCGCATTGCTTTCTGCGACAATGAAATCCAGTCCGGCACCGGCACGCAGAATATCTGGGCTGTCTTTGAAAATGCCGACCGCAGTCTTGCCCCCGGCGGTGTGGTCACCATACGCGTGAAACGCAAGGCGGAGCACCCGGTGCTGGGAGTGCCGGCCAGCGCGGTACTGACCGATACCCGGGGCAACTACGTGTATGTGATGAAACACGGCCGCGCACTGGAGCGCCGCATCATCTGCGGCAGTGCGGCGGAAGACGGGCGCATTGCCGTCTTTGCCGGTCTGCTCCCCGGGGAGCGGGTCATTACCTCACTCCTGGCAGATATGGAAGAAAACACCCCGGTTCAGGCCAAGTAATCCATTAACCCTTTCTCTGATATGTTTTCTGCATTTTTTGTACACAGACCCAAGTTCGCCTTCGTTATCTCCATCCTCATGATGCTGGCCGGCATGCTCTGCCTGAGCAAGATGCCGGTTTCCGAGTACCCGGAGGTATCGCCTCCCACCATTTCGGTGCGTATGACCTATGCCGGTGCCAGTGCCGAGGAAGTGGCCCAGGTGGTGGCTGCCCCGGTGGAGGAACAGCTTATCGGCATGGATGACCTGGAGTATTTCTATTCCTCCTGCGGCAATGACGGTTCCTACTCGCTCACGCTGATTTTCCGCTCCGGCACAAATGATGACATGGCCATGGTGAACGTGTCCAACGCCATCAAACAGATCGAATCCAAGCTGCCCAGCGAAATCAAACAGACGGGGTACAACGTGCGCAAGCGCAGCGGTGATATGCTCTGCTTCCTCAACTTCATGTGCGATGAGAACAAGATGAGCATCCTTGAGCTCTCCAACTGGCTGCGCATGAATGTAAAGGATAAAATCTGCCAGGTGGACGGTGTTTCCAGTGCAGATATCATCCCCAGCCGCAACTACTCCATGCGCGTGTGGATGAACCCCACCCGCATGAGTGCCATGAATATCACACCTGCCGATGTGAGCGAGGCTATCAAGGCTCAGAACGTGCAGGCTGCTGCCGGCTCCGTGGGTGCCGAGGATATCCAGTCCTATGCCACCTTCAAGGTGACCGCTACGGGGCGTCTTAAAACAGCAGAGGAGTTCGGCAACATCATCGTGAAACGCGGTCTCGATGGCCATGTGACCAAGCTGAGGGATATTGCCACCGTGGAGCTGGGTGCTGAAAAGAATACCGGCTACAGCCGCCTGAACGGCAAGGACAACGTGGGCATGATTATCCACCAGAACAATGAGGCCAACGCCCTGGCCACGGTGGCAAAAGTGCAGGCCTGCATGCGCGATATCGAAAAGAATTTCCCGGATGGCATGGAATGGCGCATGGGCTATGACCCCACCCAGGCCATTGATGCCACCATGGATGAGATTGTGGAAACGCTCATCGTGGCCCTGCTGCTGGTGGTGCTGGTGACCTACCTTTTCCTGCAGGACTGGCGCGCCACGCTCATTCCGGCCATTGCCATTCCTGTTTCCCTGCTGGGTGCGTTCATGATTATGTACCCGCTGGGGTATTCCATCAACGTGCTCACCATGTTTGGTCTGATTCTGGTGATAGGTTCGCTGGTGGATGATGCCATTGTGGTGGTGGAGAACGTGATGCGCATCATCCAGGAAGAAAAGCTCTCGCCCAAGGAAGCCACGCTCAAGAGCATGAAGCAGATTACCGGCGCTATCATTGCCACCACGCTGGTGACCCTGGCCGTGTATGTGCCCATTGCTTTCTACGGCGGCATGGTGGGTGTGATTTATACCCAGTTCTCTGTGACCATGTGCGTGGCGCTCTGCATTTCCACCATCAATGCGCTCACTCTTTCTCCCGCCTTGTGTGCGCTCATCCTGCGCCCTGCGGGTACAAAACCCAGCAAGGTGGCTACCGTCATCTTCTGGCCATTCAACTGGATACTGGAAGTGAGCCGCCGCATCTACCTGTGGGGCGCGGGCATCCTGGTGCGCAATGCCTGGCTCACCGTGCTGTGCCTGCTGCTGGTCATTGGCGGCAACTATGTATACTTTACCGGAGCCCCGGCCTCGTGGCACCAGTGGATAGGCACCGAGGGCAAAGTAGCCAAGGCCAATTCCCTCAACCCCATGAACCTGCTGGCTCCCCCTGCCCTGAATAACTCCTTCATTCCCACGGAGGATAAGGGCAGCCTGTTCGTGATGGTGACCATGGAAGGCACCGCCACCGCCAAGCAGCGCACCGACAAGGTGATGCGCCAGATTGAGAAACGCGTTATCGGCATGCCTGGGGTGGACATGGTGACCGCCCAGAGCGGCTACAGCTTCGTGAGTGGCTCCGGCGAGCACAACGGCATGATGATTGTGCTGCTGAAGCACTGGGACGAACGCCAGAGTCCGGATCTGCACGCCAGCCGCATTGCCGAGCGTATCAACGAGGCCTGTGCGGACATTCCCCAGGCCAACATCATGGCCATGACCCCGCCCGCCATCCGTGGTCTGGGTATTGCCGGTGGTGTATCGGCCGTATTGCAGGTTTCCGGTGATGCCACGCCCCAGGACCTGGGCATTGCGGTAAAAGACCTGCAGGAACGCCTCATGGCCCGCCGTGACCTGATTTCCCGCACCCGCAGTGAATACGATGCCGAGACCCCGCAGATTCACCTGGAGCTCAACCGCGATAAAGCCCAGTCGCTCAATATCCCGGTGGATACGATTTTCCGCACCCTGCAGAGCACCATGGCCTCATCCTATGTGAATGATTTCACCCTCAATGGCTTCAACTTCAAGGTACAGATTCAGGGCGGCACCAATGACCGCCGCACGGCAGATGACATCCTGAACCAGATGGTGCGCAACGAAAAGGGAGAAATGGTGCCGCTTTCTGCTGTATGCTCTCTCTCCTACCGCATGGGGCCGGGACGCTACAACCGCTTCAACCAGTACATGAGCGCAGATATTTCTGTGACCCCGGCCATGGGTATCGGCTCCGGACAGATTATG
>JAFXDR010000195.1 GCA_017521145.1 Akkermansia sp.
CTGTACGCACGATCACGCTGCTGAGGAAGGAGAGCACCATCACGAACACGGCGAAGGTTGCACGCATGACCACGCAGCCGGGGAAGCCGAGCACCATCAAGAACACGGTGAGGACTGCTCGCACGACCACGCTGCTGAGGAAGGTGAGCACCAGCACGAGCACGGCGAGGGCTGCACGCACGACCACGCCGCCAGGGAAGGCGAGCACCATCACGAACACGGCGAGGGCTGCACGCATGACCACGCTGCCGATGCAGGCGAGCACCATCACGAACACGGCGAAGGATGCACGCATGACCACGCCGCCGGGGAAGGCGAGCACCATCACGAACACGGCGAGGGCTGTACGCACGACCATGGCGACCACGGTCACGAGCATGGCTCAGCTTGTTCCCATGACCATGGCGACCACGGTCACGAGCATGGCGCCGCTTGTTCTCACGACCATTCCTCCGGTCCGGTAGTCGTGAAGGCCGATGCTCATGCCCGCCATATTTCCGGTATGAAGATTGAGGAAGTGCCCGCTGCCGGGCTGGCGCTCACACACAGCCTGTATGGCCATTTGTTTGTACCCGGGCATGCGCTGGAGACCTACTCGCTGCCCTGTGGCGGTCGCATTTCACTGCAGGTGAAATCTGCCCAGAATGTGAAGAAAGGCGATGTGCTTTATAGCGTGGTGGCGCCCGAGGTGAGTGCTCTGGTGGCCGATATCCGCAAGCAGGAGGCCGCCATTACCCGCTGCAGCGAGGAAATCGACTCCGTCTCCCAGCGTCTGGCCCGCCTGAAAGCCGCCGGCACCAGCAACAGCGATCTGGAGGAACAGATTAATTTCAAGAATGCCGAGAAACGCCAGTTGCAGCGTGAGCTGGAAGTGACCCGGACCAGACTCAACATTCTGGTGATGGGTGCTGAAATCAAGCCCGAGAATGGTCTGCCCACCCTGGTGGTGCGTGCCAATAACGACGGCATTGTGCGCAACGTAGGCATCACCCAGGGCAGCTGGGGAGAGCAGGGGGCTGCCGTGGTGACCATGAGCAATCTGGCTGCCATGGAGGTGGAAGGCACGCTGTATGGCAACGATGTGCCCGATTTCACCACCATTCGTGCCACCCGTCTGAGCGGTCGCGACAACGCCGTGATGCAGGGTACCTGGCGCATGGCAGAACAGGTGGACGAAGAGAAGCAGACCCGCGCATTCTACTTCACGCCCGAAGCTCTGCCTGCCGATGCCCGCCCCGGCCAGCTCTGCCGCGTGGATTTCTATACCGATGGCGGCGACAAGGGCATGGTGACGATTCCTGACTCCGCTCTGGTGAAGGTGGGTATTGATGACGTGGTGTTCCTGGAGGTGGCCGAGGGAACCTTTGCCATGGTGAAGGTGCAGGCTGGCACGAGCCGCCGCGGCATGACTCCGGTGAAGGGGCTGGTACCCGGGCAGAAGCTGGTGGTGAAGGGCGGCTACGAGCTGCGCTACCTGCTGCCGGCAGATGGCAGCCAGCAGAAGAAGGCCGGTCATTTCCACGCCGACGGTAAGTTCCACGAAGGGGAGGATCACTGATGCTGGAGAAACTCATGTCGTTCTGCCTGCGCAACCGCATCACGGTGATTATCATCACCCTGGTGCTCACCGCGCTGAGCATTGCCGGTATCATGCGCACGCCCGTGGATGTGTTCCCGGAGCTCTTTGTGCCGCGTGTCACTATTCAGACAGAAGCCGGAGGCCTCACTGCCGAGGAGGTGGAGCAGTATGTCTCCATTCCCCTGGAATCCGCACTTTCCGGCACGCCCGGCGTGCAGCAGGTGCGCAGTTCCAGCGGCAGCGGCCTTTCCTTTGTCTGGGTGGATTTTGACTGGGATACGGATATCTACCTGGCCCGCCAGATTGTTTCCGAGCGCCTTTCCACGGTGCGCGAGAACCTGCCCTCCCATGTGGAGATGGAAATGGCGCCGATTGTTTCCGTGACGGGTGAAATCATGCTCATTGCCCTGCTGGGCGATGAGACGGCCGACCCGCTGGAGGTGCGCCGCGTGGGGCAGTTCGAGCTGCGCAACCGCCTGCTTTCCATCCCCGGTGTGGGACAGGTGACGGTGCTGGGTGGCCGCATGCCCGAATACCAGGTGCTTTACGACCCGGAGAAGATGCGCCAGGCCGGTATCACCCTCAACGACCTGAAGGAAAGCGTGGAACATGCCCAGAGCACGATTCCCGCTGGCTACATTGAGGATGTGGCGGGGTTGGAGCTGCCGGTGCAGCAGGCTTCCCGTGCATTCACGACAGAAGAAATCAAGCGCGCCCTGGTGCCCGCCCACCCCAGCGGTGTGCTGCGTGTGGAAGATGTGGCCGAGGTGAAGATTGACGGTGCTCCGCGCCGCGGCAATGCCGGTTTCGCCGGGCGCGAATGCGTGGTGCTTTCTGTGCAGAAAGTGCCAGGTGCCAATACACTGGCCCTCACTGAGCAGGTGGATGCCGCCGTGAAGGAATTTGCCCAGAGCCGCCTGCCGGGCAATATCAAGCTGCGTGCGGATGCCTACCGCCAGGCCGACTTCATCAACCTGTCGCTGGAAAACGGCAAGGAAACGCTCCTCATTGCCGGTATCGTGGTGATGCTGGTGATTGTGCTCACCCTGCTGAACCTGCGCACGGCTATCATCACGCTCATCACCATGCCGCTTTCGGTGATGATTGGCATGGCTTTCTTCCCGATGTTCGGGCTGGCCGTGAACATCATGACCCTGGGTGGTCTGGCAGTGGCCGTGGGCGATGTGGTGGATAACGCCATCGTGTTTGTGGAAGTGGCGTGGCGCAATCTGAGTCGCAACGCCGCGCTCCCGCCGGAGCAGCGCCGCAGCCGCTACGTGGTACTCATGGAAGCCAAGGGCGAAATCGTTTCTTCCATTTCCTACTCCACGGTTATCATTCTGCTGGTATTTGCCCCCGTGCTTTTCCTGAGCGGCATGGAAGGGCAGTTCTACCGTCCGCTGGGCATCTCGTACATGCTGGCACTGGCGGCTTCCCTGCTGGTGGCGCTCACCCTGGTGCCGGTGCTCTGCTACATGTGGTTCAAGGCGCCTAAGAGCGTGCGCGAGGATGGCGATTCCTTCACCTCGCGCCTGATTAAGCGCATGTATGCCCCGGTGCTGGAGTTCTGCCTGCAGCACTCGGCTGTGGTCTTCGGGTTCCTGATGGCCATTACCGGTGGTGCGCTCTGGCTGGGCAGCACCTATGGCACCAGTTTCCTGCCGCCCTTTAACGAGGACTGCTACACCGTGTTCGTGAACGCGGTGCCTGGTACCTCGCTGGCGGAGACCGAGCGTGTCTCGCGCCAGGTGATGGGCGAGCTGGAAAAGATTGAGGGCGTGAAGACCGTGACCCAGCGCACCGGCCGCGCCGAGAACGATGAACACGCCGAGCCGGTGAGTGCCTCTGAGCTGGTGGTGCGAGTGGACCTGAACCACGACCAGCGTAAGATTCGCGAGGATATCCGCAAGGTGATTTCCGGCATGCCGGGCATGGGTGGCATGATTGGCTATCCGCTGGCACACCGCATTTCCTCCGCACTTTCCGGCTCAAACTCTGAAATCGCCATCAACATTTACGGTTCGGAACTGCCCCAGATTCGCAATGCCGCCAAAAAGGCTGCCGAGATTCTGAGCACCCTGCCGGAAGTGGCCGATGCCCGCGCCAACCGCGAAGTGATGGTGGATACCATCTGCGTGGATTACAACCGCGAGGTGCTGGCTACCTACGGGCTTACCGTGGCCGATGCCGCCGAGCAGGTCTCAGCCGCCATGCATGGCTACAAGGCGGGCGAAATCATCAAGAACCTGGACCACTGGAACATCATGCTGCGTCTCGCGCCGGAGCTGCGCATGAGCATGGACGATGTGAGCAACCTGCAGCTGGTGGCTCCCGGTGGACGCATGCTGCGCCTGGGCGATGCCGCCCACGTGTACCGCTCGGAGGTGACCAACCTCATTCTGCGCGATAACACCCGCCGCAAGGCCATGATTTCCTGCAACCCCAGCATTGATTCCAACCTGGGTGACCTGGCAGATGCCTGCCGTGAGAAGCTGGACCCGGTGATGAATGCCATGGGCTGCTCGGTGGACTACGCCGGCACCATCAAGAGCCGCGAGGAGGCCGGGCGCCGCCTCTACATTCTGGGTGCGGTGGTGTGCGTACTCATTGTGCTGCTGCTTTCCAGCTCGCTGGGCAGCGTCCGCCGCGCTCTGGTCACGCTCATCAACATTCCGCTCTGCCTGGTAGGCGGCATTGTGGCGGTATTCCTGGCTTCGCCCGATACGGTGAAATCCGTGCTGAGTGGCGAAACCTACATTCCCCCCATTCTCTCGGTGAGCTCCATTGTGGGCTTCGTGACCGTGGTGGGCTTTGCCATCCGCTCCGGCCTCATCCTGCTCAACCGCTACCGCGTGCTGGAGGCGCAGGGTATGAGCACCATCGATGCCATTCGTGATGGCTCCCGCGAGCGTGTCATCCCCATCATGATGACCTCGCTCACCACCATCCTGGGGCTGCTGCCGCTCGTATGGGCCAAAGACCAGCCCGGTGGCGAACTACTCGCCCCGCTGGCCATTGTGCAGTTCGGCGGCCTGGTATCCGCCACCATCCTGAACCTGCTGGTCATCCCCGCCACCAGCCGCCTCTTCATGCGCTGGCTCGCCCCCGAAAAGGACGTGGATTAAAGCCTCCGCCTGATTTTTGTTAAACTTCAGCCCCGCCCGGTGTTTTCCACCCGGCGGGGCTCTGAATGAAATGAGGCGTCAGTTATCTACTCACCTAGCCAGGTGACATTTTCACCCTTGCGGAACAGCTCAATCACTCGCGCCATGAAGATGGATTCCTCTTGCGAGACATGATGCTTGTGTTTTGAACCACCGTGAATCATGTTGAGAAAGGCTGCCAATTCATAGCGAAGCCCATCTTCTTCAAATTTAATGAAATACTTGCGATTCTGGCGACTGTCTTCGAATCGTAGTTCGAAAAATTCGGTTTTCCACCAAGGGGCTGGCACGTAAATATACCCTTTTGTTCCAGCGATGCAGAGATCGCCTTCCTTTTTCACCCCGATGCCGACATTGGCTGTTGCTGCAGCTCCTGGGTATATCAGGTTGATACGGGTATATATGTCGACATTTGTTTTAGAATCGCACTCGCTGATAAAGGAAATGCTTTTTGGGTTTGTTCCCAGAAATTTTGTAATGCAGAAAAGAGGATAGGAGCCTAGCTCGGTGAGAGCTCCTCCTGCCTGTCTGGCATCGTATTCGCGCAGTGATGTGTTGGTCACGAGTTTGGTAAACGTGGCATCTATGGCCCTGATTGCCCCAATACGCCCACTCTTTGCAATTCCCTCGAGCAGGTTGAACGCCGGAGCGAATCCCGTTTTAACAGCTTCCAGCAGAATACATCCGTTTGCTTCGGCTGTTTCATACAG
>JAFXDR010000196.1 GCA_017521145.1 Akkermansia sp.
GCCGTCCTCGCGCTGCAGGAAGGGTTCTTTGTAGAAGAAGCGGGAACCATCCGGCAGGGTGACCTCAATCGTGGCGTTGCGGGAGCCGCAGGAGGTGTGCACATAGCCCACGCTGTCGCGCGAGATAGTCACAGCACCTGTGAGCGGCAGCATCTTGCGCCCTACTTCTGCCGGGTCTTCTCCCTGCAGCAGCGGCCGCAGCGAGTACACAAACGTGGTGGGGCCGGAAAGCGGGATGTCGCGATCCATGGGCAGCGGGCCGCAGGCGGCACCACCCAGACCCAGGGTGAAGGCATCCACACTTACCACCGTGGCACCGGCGCGCTTCACTTCCTCCGGGTGGGCGGCTTCGAAGATATCGCGGGCGGTGTAAGGCAGGGCAGAGAAGTTGAAATTCTCGTGCGGTTCGGCGGCAATCAGCAGGCCGATGCCGCGGTCGTCGGTGATGGCGACCCACTTGGTATCCATGCGGTTACCCATTTCCATGGGGTAGGGGTAGCGTTCCACCATGGCCCCCACGGTGCTGTTCCAGATGCCCATGTGGGAGCCGGCCTTGCGGTCGGTATAGTTCTCACCGGGGCCGCGGCCATACCAGCGCACGTTGGAGTAGCGCTCGGGCATGTGGAAGGTGTAACCCAGTTTGGGCAGTACTACCTTGTTCCTGCTCGGGATGATACCGGCCTGCACGCTCACATAGCCATTCGGCAGGATGGTGTAGACCAGCTGGGTGGTGAACTTGAAGTCTTTCTCGGTGATGGGCCCCAGGTCCTTCACGGTGAATTTACCATTGTCGTACTCGCCGCTGTTGAGGTTTTCCTTGCGGGTGCCCTGGCTGGTCACATCGCAGGAAATGCGGGTGATGCCGTGGGGCAGGCGTTCTACCAGCAGCGGGGTGCAGCTGTGTTCCAGGTTGCCCAGGCCGTTGTTCAGCCACTGGTTCATAGCCCACTTATCGTTGGCCACAGGGGCGCGGAAGGCGTTCAGGTGGCCGGTGGCTTTTTCGCCCAGCAGCTGCTGGCCATTCACAATGTAGTTCTTGATGCCGCCGGTGGTCTTATCTATGCAGAGTGAGAAGTTCGGGCCGATGACGAGCATGTGGCCGCTCTGGTTGCGCACGTCGACCTTGGCATCGGAGAACTTCATCAGATTGTTGCGGGCATCGTAGGCGGTCATTTCCTCCGGAAGTTCCATCTGCTCAGTGGCAATCACGTAGCCTTTCTGAGCCCAGGCGGTATCCTGCTTGAGTTTGAGCTCAACCGTGAGGTAGTAGCGGCGGTCTTTCTTGAGGGAAAGCAACTGCTCGGCAGAAAGCGGCAGAATGACCTCCTGCGTGGCGAGCGGGGCCGCTGAGGATTCGAAGCTGCCCTGGAGCACCACTTTGCTGCCTTCTTCGCAGAGCTTCCAGCTGCCCTCGTATTCATTGAGGTTGGTAAAGAGGTGCTTGTTGCGGATATTGACGGCCAGGCCCTTGCCATCGGCTGTGAGTCCACCCATGGTGAAGGAAGCGTTCTGCTGCACCTTGCGGATTTCATCGTAGAGCGGGGTGACGGTGCGGTCACTGTAAATCACGCCCTTGATGCAGAAGATACCATCGTGCGGGTATTCGCCGTGGTCGCCACCGTAGGCCTGGCGGGTCACTTTGCGTCCATTGGGCAGGGTGACTTCCTGGTCGTAGCTCTGGTGAATCCATTCCCAGATACCGCCGCCGATGATGGAGTCACTGCTGTCAATGGCATCCCAGTAATCGGCCAGGTTGCCCATGGAGTTGCAGAGAATGTGGGCATATTCGGAGATGTACCAGGGTTTCTCCAGCTTGGTGCTGGCAATATTGCGCGCCCAGTTCACGCTGGGATACTGGTTGGAGCAGAGGTCTGCCAGTTCGTTGTTGCGCTCATACTGGGTGAGGCGGGAGGTGTCGCGGCTCTTGATCCAGTCGCGCACGGCGGCAAAGTTATCGCCGGGGCCGGCTTCGTTACCGTAGGACCAGATGACAACGCAGGGGTGGTTCTTGCTCTGTTCCACCATGTTCTTGTTGCGCCATACGTGCTGGGCTTTCCATTCTGCCGGGTGGGAGAGGGAGATCTCGCCGTAGTAATAGCCGTGGGATTCAATGTTGGCTTCATCGCACACGTAGATACCCAGCTCATCGCACATCTCGTAGAAACGGTCCACCTGCGGGTAGTGGGAGTTGCGGATGTGGTTGATGTTGCCGCGCTTCATGATGAGGAGTTCCTGCAGGCACTCTTCTTCGGTCACGGTGTGGCCATTGGCGTGCTGGCTTTCGTGGCGGTTCACGCCCTTGAGTTTTACCGGCATGCCGTTCACCAGGAATCGGCCATCCACCAGCTGCACATCGCGGAAACCAATCTTGCGGGAAAGGGTCTCGGTGATTTCACCCTTCTCATTGCGCAGGGTGAGCAGCAGACGGTAGAGATTCGGCTTCTCTGCGCTCCACAGTGCCGGGTTCTCAATGGTGGTGGACAGTGTGGTGGCAAGCTCGGCACCGGGGGTGATATCGAGTGCCTTGCCGCTGCTCATGCGGGCTACGGTGTTGCCGGCGGCATCGATAAGCTCGCCTTCCACCAGAGTGCTGGCAGCGGTCTCACCGCGGTTGTCCACGTTCACATCAATGCTCAGCTGGCTCTTGCTGTAATCTTTCTGGCCGGGAGCGCCATCGAAGTTGGTGTGTACAAAGAAATCGCGAATCTGCACCTTGGGAGTGGTGTAGAGATACACATCGCGGAAGATGCCGGAAAGGCGCCACATGTCCTGGCATTCCAGGTATGAGCCGTCGCTGAAGCGGTACACCTCGGCGGCTATCACGTTCTTGCCGGGTTTCACGTATTTTGTGATATCGAACACGGCGGCGGTGCGGCTGTCTTTGGAGAAGCCGACCTTGTGCCCGTTTACCCAGAGGTAGAAGAAAGAATCCACACCATCGAAGCGGATGTATACCTCGCGGCCGTTCCAGTCGGCCGGCAGTTCTACATCGCGGCGGTAGCTGCCCACGGC
The DNA here is from genome assembly GCA_017521145.1 of Akkermansia sp. Classification (GTDB taxonomy): domain Bacteria; phylum Verrucomicrobiota; class Verrucomicrobiia; order Verrucomicrobiales; family Akkermansiaceae; genus Akkermansia. The sequence goes on from JAFXDR010000196.1 coordinate 3,013, forward strand.
GTTCGGCTCTGTCTGGAGGCAGGTGTATTTTGCCTCGTCCTTGTTGCGGGGCTTGGTCATCACGCGCGGCCAGTCGCGCACAAAGGTATAGCGCTGGTTGCTGTAAATGGGTGTGCCGTAACCACGCATCTGCCAGTTGCTGGGTACGTCAATCTCTGCCCACTGGCTTACATCGGTCTCGGGTTTGTAAAAATCCATCGGGCGCAGTTCCGGGCTGGGTACCCAGTGGAATTTCCAGTTTCCATTCAGCGAAAGTACCAGAGAGGAATCCTTGCGGTGGCCTTTCAGCGCCTCATCACGATTAGCGAACGGTACATAGAATGCACGGGCTTCTTCGCGCCCCTGGGAAAGATTCTGCGGATTTTCCCAGTCCGGATGCGGAACATAGGTTTCCTGCCCCATAGCCAGGGCTCCGGTCATTGCTATCATTGCCGTCATGCTTTTGAGCAAGTTCATACGAAATGTATACTACCGAAAATGACTTTATCTTTCAAGAAAAAAGATAATCAGCGGCGGAGGGGCGCTTTTTTTCTTGTTAGGCGGCGCTTTTAGTGTTATCATCGCGCCGGCTTATGACAAGGAATAGCAAATTTTATCTCAGTAGCTTTTATCCATTTCTTGATTTTGCTCTGGTGGCGATATTTGCGTATTTTTCACCCTGTGTCACGAACCTGCTTGCTCATTGGTTCGGGTGGGCTCAGGGTGGCCATTTCAACTTGTTCATGGCTTCTCCCTTTCTGGCAGGCGCGGCGCTGGTGGCTGTGCCGGTGATCCTGCGCCAGGTGGGTTTTTACCATAAGCAGAACATGCAGCGCGTGAGTACCGCACTGCGGCAGCTGGTGGCGTTTGCCATGTATTATTGCTGCGCATCTGCTATTTACCTCTCATTGGAGGAAGTGCCGCCATTCTACAGTCATACTCTGCTGGTGAACATGGTCGGTATTCCGCTGGTTATCTTCGGGCGTTATCTGGTGGTGCGCTGGTGGAATCTTTCGCGCAGCAATGTGGATGAATACCGCCGCCATGTGATTCTGGCCGGAGCTCCCGATGCTGTGGAAAAGGGCTGGAATACTTTTCCTGAATACTGGCGCAAGAATTTCAGTGTTGTGGGCCGCATTGCATCCGGCGATGATACGGAGGTGGTGCAGCAGCTCATTCAGACTCACAGCGTGAACGGGCTCTATGTGTTCGGCGGTCTGCCTGCCCACCACACTTTCGAGCACGTTATTGCCCAGTGCGAAGTGCAGGGTATTGATGTGAACCTGGTTCTGCGTAATCATATGGGCGCTTCCCTGCGGGCAGATGTGAATGAGGTGGGCGAGAACCGCATGATTGTGCTCAGCTCTACCCCGGTGTATTCCTGGGCCCGCTTCTTCAAGTCGGTGATAGACCGCATCATGGCGCTCATCATCCTCATCTGCTCCTCCCCGCTGTGGTTAGTAGCGGCCATAGGTATCAAAATCAGTGATCCGAAGGGGCCGGTGTTCTTTCGTCAGCGGCGCTCCGGGGTATATGGCCGCGTGTTCCATATGTGGAAATTCCGCTCCATGTATGTGGATGCCGAGGCCCGGCTGGATGAAATCAAGGCTAAGTATGGCAACGAGATGAATGGCCCGATTTTCAAGCTGACCAATGACCCGCGTATCTTCAAGTTCGGTCATTTCATCCGCAAGACTTCCATAGATGAGCTCCCCCAGCTGCTCAATATCCTGTGTGGTGATATGAGTATTGTTGGCCCCCGTCCGCTGCCGGTGTATGAGACCGAGGCCTTTCCGAAGATTGAGCACCGCCGCCGTCTGAGTGTGAAACCGGGGCTCACCTGCTTCTGGCAGATTGAGGACCGCAGTGATAATGGCGATTTCGATAACATGGTGGCTAAGGATTTGCGCTATATCGACGAGTGGAGCCTCTGGCTGGATGTGAAACTCTTCTTCCGTACCATTCCGGCGGTTTTGTTCCGCAAGGGGGCAAAATAAGGCATGTTTCACATTGTTCTCTATCACCCTGAAATTCCACACAACACCGGAGCTGCCGGCCGCCTGGCCGTGGCTACAGATGCCCGCCTGCACCTTATCAAGCCTCTCGGTTTCAGCCTGGATGAAAAGCACGTGCGCCGCACCGGCCTCGATTACTGGAAGCACGTAGACCTCCAGCTCTGGGATTCGCTGGAGCAACTGGAAGCCGCTGCGCCTCCCGGGGCGCGTTTCTGGTATCTTTCCACTAAGGCGAGCCACAGCATCTGGGCACCGGAACTCCCGATTCAGGATGGCGATTACTTCGTTTTCGGGCCGGAATCCAAGGGCCTGCCTGAGCGCTGGATTGAGGCTCACCCGGAAACAGCCCTGCGCATTCCCATGCCGGGGGAACGGGCCCGTTCCCTTAACCTTTCCACCTCCATCGCCATCATGCTCTATGAAGGGCTGAGGCGCACTCTGTCTGCTGGTCAGTTATGAAAAATATCGTCTACTTTGATCTGGAAACCCGCCGCTCTGCCGCCGAAGTGGGCGGCTGGCATGAAACTGCCAAAATGGGCGTTTCTGTGGCGGTCACTTTCTCTACTCGTGATAATGCCTACCACATCTACACCGAGGATCGCATGGAGGAACTCATCGAAGAGCTGCGCATGGCTGACCTGGTGGTGGGGTATAACCATGTGAATTTCGATTACGGCGTGCTGCAGGCCTATACGTTCTGGACGGTGGCCGATGTGACGCATAACCTCGACCTCTGTGCCGATCTGACTTCCCGCCTGGGGCATCGTCTCAAGCTCGATTCTGTGGCCAAGGTGACCCTGGGGGGCAATTCCAAGACCGCCGAGGGTACGGATGCGCTCAAATGGTGGGCAGAGTATGAAAAGACAGGTGATACCCAGAAGCTGCTCGATATTGCCCGTTACTGTTGTTTCGATGTGAAAGTCACCATGGAGGTGCACCGCTTCGGTGTGGAGCATGGCTATGTGCTCTATGAGAATAAGCAGGGGGCTGTGGAGAAGATTCTGGTTGATTGGTGAGAGGTCCTCGCGCAGCGAGGATATCGTCTTGCCGCAGGCAAGATATCGTCCACACCGGAGGTGTGGATATCGTCCCGGGCAAAGCCCGGGATATCGTTTCCTATCAAATCATCTCAGACAGAAAGAGCGTTCATCGGGAAAAATTCTTGCACTCCTTGGACACATAGTCTAACATCACATCACCATGACCACTCATGCCCTTGCCGAACAAAGTCTGGATTTCTCTGTTGCCATTGTGCGCCTTTGCAACAATATTGAACGACATGGAGTATTGAAGAATCAGCTTCTCCGCTCTGCCACCAGCATCGGCGCTAATATCCATGAGGGAGTTTATGCTTCCAGCGGCGGGGATTTTGTCGCCAAATACCAGATTGCACTCAAGGAATGTTATGAGACGGAATACTGGCTGAAAATCCTGCAACGGGCCGAGATTGTTTCACGGGAAGAGATTGCCATGTTGCTGCACCAGTGCGGAAGTATCAGAAGAATGCTTATTGCCTCTCTGAAAACAGCTAAAAAGGTGTGAACCGTTTCCCGATGACCGCTCTTTCTGTTTGAGATGATTTGATAGGAAACGATATCCGGCTTCGCCGGACGATATCCACACCTGCGGTGTGGACGATATCTTGCCTGCGGCAAGACGATATCCGCACTAAAGTGCGGACTCGAAGAAACCACCACCGAGCAACTTCTCCCCGCGCTGCGCATCCGGCTCATAGAACGCGCATACCTGGCCCAGGGCGAGGGCGCGCACAGGGGTATCAAAATCAAGCCGCACCTTGCCATCGCCCAGGTGGGTGCAGGTGGCGGGTACTGCGGCGGCGCGGTAGCGGGGCTGGGCCATGACCCGCTCCGGCAGGGGCTCCAGGGTGTTGCTGATGCTGCCTACGATGGCACTGTTCGTGTACAATCCCGGTGTTTCCTGGCCTTCGTAGCCCAGAATCAGGCGGTTGCGTTTCAAATCCTTGCCCACCACCACGTAAGCCACCCCTTCCCGGGGAGAGGCCACATGATGCCCTTTGCGCTGTCCCATGGTAAAGAGGTGCAGCCCGTCGTGGCGGCCCAGCTTGCGGCCTTCCAGATCCACAATATCACCGGGGTTATCGGGCAGGTAGTGGCGCAGGAAATCACTCATTTTCACCTGTCCGATAAAGCAGATGCCCTGTGAGTCTTTCTTCTCGGCATTGGGCAGGTTGAAACGGCGGGCAATTTCGCGCACCTGGGGTTTGGTGATGCCGCCCACGGGGAAAATGGCGTGTGCCACCTGTTCCGGGCGCATGAGTGCCAGGAAATAGGACTGGTCTTTGTTCACATCGGCTCCGCGCAGTACATAGCTGCCCGTGCCGGGTACATCGAGACGCTGGGCGTAGTGCCCGGTGGCTACCCCTGTAAACCCTTGTTCCAGTGCGTAGTCCAGCAGTACGCCGAACTTCATTTCCCGGTTGCAGAGTACATCCGGGTTCGGGGTGGAACCGTTGCGGTAGCCCTCTATCAGGTAGTTGACAATACGCTGCCGGTATTGCTCAATGAGGTCAATCACGCGGAATTCGATGCCCAGTTTGCGGCAGACACCCAGGGCATCCTCAATATCGCGCTCCCAGGGGCATTCACCGGGTATATTTTCCTCATTGACCCAGTTCTTCATGTAGGCCGCCACCACTTCGTGGCCTTGTTCCACCAGCAAAGCAGCGGCTGCGGCGCTATCCACGCCGCCGCTCAGGGCTGTCAGGATGCGGGCCATGGGAAAGGCTGCTTACTTGGAAGGCTCTTCCTCCGGGATGGGGCAGGGGGGCAGCGGCGGCTGGGGTTTACAGACTCCCTTTTCTGCCAGACCATTGAACATGCTCTGCAGCGCCTGAACAATGAAACCACTGCGGTCCAGCTTATTGTGCTGGCAGAGGATTTCCATTTCCTTGATGATTTCTTCCGGGCAGCGGAATGATATGGTGTGTGTCTTCATGGTCGGTGGAGTTATGCTAGCAGATTCAGCGCTGCTTATCAAGGGAAAATCCTGCGCATTGTTTACGAGGGAATCACATGGATACCGGCCTTGCGGGCGGCGCGTTCTTCCTCTGCTGTGAGCGGGCGGGTGCTGGCCAGCACCATAGGCACCGGCGGGGTGCCGGGGCGGCCCAGAAGAATGCGGCCCAGCCAGTTGAGCAGGCGCGCCAGACGCAGGCGTTTCATGTAGGCCGCTGCGCGGCGTATGCACTTGAGCGGGCCATCGGCATCGTCCACGGCAATGACCACGCCATCGCACACCACGGCGCAGCAACCTATGCCGAGAGCCTTGATTTCCGCAGCCATGGCCGCGGCATGGGCGGCATCGGTGAGAATGTGGCCGGGGTCGGTGCCTTCCTGTTCCGGCAGGGGTACATCCATGGCATGCAGGGTGATGCCGTGTTCGTTGCACATGCGGGCTACCTCCTCGCGCTGGAAGAGGATGGTGCGGTGTGCTTCAAAGACAATGTGGTTCACATGGGCCTTGATGGCGTTGCGGATGGTGCCGGTGCCGATGCAGGGGACATCGAAGCGCATGTCGTGCCCGGGTTTGGTCACTTTGCAGAGGGTGACTCCGTGCGGACGGTGGCCGCCGGCATGCAGGCATTCGTTGGTGCCCTTGAAAGCCTCCACGCAGAGCACCTGGTGACCGTGCACAATGATGCTCTGGCCTATATCGAGCCGGGCAATCTCGCGAGCCATGCCCAGGCCGAAGCGGGCTTCATCCATCTGCCCGGCCGTGGGGGCAGGACCGGCAATGTGGCCGGCGGCGGGCAGCTGGTCTTCCATGAAGGTGATGGAGGGGAGCACCTTCATGCCCCTGGATTCGATGAAATTGCAGACGGTGGTAAAAATGGTGTGGGCGTTGCGGCGGTCGAGTGTCTTGAGCAGCTTGCGCGCCATGGCATCCGGCCACATGGTGTAGATGCACGAAGGCTTGATCTGCCCGGTGAGCATCACGTGGGTCACGCCCTCCTGCACAAAGAAATCGGCCGGGCCTTCAATGGAACCCACGCGGAAGCATTTGTAGGCATCGCTCATGCCGGGAATCTCCGGGCCTACAGCGCCGCGCATGCCGGCTGCCACCACGCGTACCCCGGCGCGGTGCGCACCATCAATCACCTTGCGCGGGAATTCGCCCGCGCAGGCAATGACACCCAGCACCATGTCTTTGGGGTATTCGCTCATGCAGCTTCGGCTTTACAGGTATTCCGGGTGCTCCAGATAGTAAGCGATACGCAGCATCAGACGGCCGATATCGCCGCCATCCATCACGCGGTGGTCGAACGAGGCTACAATGTGCGCTTGTTCCACCGGCAGGAAGCATTGCACCTCATCGCTCCATACGGGTACTTTCTGTACCGCGCCTACACCCAGAATCAGACTCTCGCTGGGCAGGGGCATGGGGGTGGCATGGGTGAGCCCGAACCCGCCGAAGTTGGAGACTGTGGCAATGCCGCCGCCCTGGTAGGCGGCATCGAGACGGCGCCCGCGTGCCTGCTCCACCACCTTGTTGTACTCATCGATAAGTTCATCGAGCTTGTACTCATTCACATTGCGCATGACCGGCACCATCACGCCATCGGCCACCTGAACGGCCACGCCCAGGTCAATGCGGCGCGGGGTCAGGATGCGGCCGCCCACCATGTAGCCGGCGCAGTCGGGGTGCTCCGCCAGGGCGAGAGCCAGCGCGCGCAGGAAATAGAGGGTTACGCCGGGTTTGCGCGGGTGGTTCTTGCGGTGCAGGATGATGGGGGCCATGAAGATGGGGCGGGCGCAGCTGGCAATGGGGCGGCGCCAGGTGCGCTGCATGCTGCTGGCCACACTGCGGCGCATGGGCGAGGCCTGGTGCGAGGGCCACCCATCCACATAGTTCACAAAGCTTTCAAAGTCATCGATGGTGATGCGGCCATTGGGCCCGGTGCCGATGACGTAGGCCATATCGGCCTCGGTGATGCCGATTTCATCCATACGGGCCCGCACACGAGGGGAGAGGAAGCGGGTACCGTGCTTGCCCATGGGCACGGGCAGGCCACGACCGCCAGCACCGGTGGGTTTGCGCATGCCGCCGCCGGGAACACCTTCGCGGAATTCGCCCTCGGTGCGGAAATGGGCGCCATCCTGGGCGCTGCTCTTCTCTGTGGTGGGGGCTGCGGGGGCAGGGGTGGCGGCATTTTCATCCAGCGGGGTGGCACCGGCGCGTTCGATTTCTTCCTCGGTGGCTTCGATGATGCCCATAATGGCACCTACGGGCACGGTTTCGCCGGCGCTCACATCGAGCGAGACGATGGTGCCGCCGCACACGGTGGTCACGCCCATGACCGCCTTGTTGGTTTCCACCTCAAAGACCTCCTGGTCGGCCTGTACGGTATCACCGGGCTGCACCAGCAGTTGCATGATGGTGGCTTCGGCTATGGATTCGCCCAGCTGGGGCATCAGAATGGCTACTTTCGGCATGGTCTTGGGGTATCAGAGGGAAATGAGGTAACGGACGGCATCGGCAATGGTGGCGGCACTCGGGCGGTGCGCTTTCCATAAATCCGGGTGGGCGGGAAGGGGGGTATCGTGTGCGCTGAGGCGCAGGGGCGGGGCATCCAGCAGGTGGAAGCCGTGGGCGGTGACCTGTGCCACCACTTCGGCGGCCACACCACCCCAGGGGAAGTCTTCGCTCACTACCAGGAGGCGCGCTGTGCGGGCCACGGAATCAAGGATGGTGGCGGTATCAAGCGGTTTGACGCTGCGCAGGTCTACCACCTCCAGCTCATAGCCGCTGGTGGCAGCCAGTTCTTCAGCGGCGCGGAGAGCCTCCGGCACCATGGCGGAGAAAGCCACCACGGTGGCATGCTTGCCGGGGCGGGCAATGCGTGCCTGGCCAATGGGCAGGGGGTCGGGGTCCATCCAGGTTTCAGCTTTCAGCCAGCGGTATAGGAACTTGTGTTCCAGGAAAATCACGGGGTCGGGAATCTGCACCGCCTGCTTGAGCATGTAGTAGGCATCGGCCACGGTGGCGGGGGTGAAGACATGCAGCCCGGGGAAGTGGGCAAAGAGGGCTTCCATGCTCTGGCTGTGGTAAGGACCGCCGCCAGGGGTGCCGCCGCAGGGCATGCGCAGGGTCAGGTTGATGGGCATGCCGGTGCGGTAGTAGTGCGCGCCTGCGTTGTTGCCGGCCTGGTTGAGTGCCAGCACGCCGAAATCGGCAAACTGCATTTCGATGATGGGCTTCATGCCACCGATGGCGGCACCTATGCCCACGCCGGCCAGCGCATCTTCTGCAATGGGGGCATTGAGCACGCGCCCGGGGTATCTGGCATCCAGACCCTTGGTGGCTTTGAATGCACCACCGAACTTGCCTGCAATGTCTTCACCCATCAGGAATACATCCGGGTCTTCGGCCAGCAGTTCATCCAGCGCCTGGTGAATCGCATCTATGTAGGTTACGCTCATGGTCGGCATCAGTATTCGGGGTTCCACGAGGTAGCCTTCCAGTCCTCGTCTGCAGGGTTGGGTGTTGCTTCGCGCTGGGCCTGGGCCACAAGCCGCTGCACTTCGTCGCGGCATTCATCGTCCCATTGCTGCGCTTCTTCTTCTGTCAGCCAGCCTGCTTCCTGCATCTGGCGGCGCGCTACGGAAAGCGGGTCGCGGTCGGCAAAGGCGGCTTTCAATTCCTCGGGAATGTAGGCTGCATCATCATGCTCGCCATGGCCGCACATACGCAGGGTGTTGGCCACAACCCACTGCGGACCTTCACCGGCACGGGCGGCAGAGATGGCTTTTTCCATGGTTGCCAGAGTTTCCATGAAATCGGTGCCGTCGCATTCGTGGCAGGTGAATCCATAGCCGCGTCCCCTGTCCATGAGACTGCCGGCAAATTCCTGGCAGTTCGGGGTGGAGTATGCAAACTGGTTGTTGGTTACAACGGTTACAACCGGAAGTTTTTCTACCGCGATGAGGTTGAGCCCTTCGTGCGTAGCACCCACAGAGGTGGTGCCATCGCCTATGTTGAGCACACCCACACGCCCGGTTATGCCTTTGAACCGCTTGGCCATCATCATGCCTGCCACCACGGAAACCATGGCGCCCAGGTGCGAAATCGGTGCGGGATGCCCCACGGCCGGATTGCCCCAGTGGATGTTGCTGTCGCGTCCGCGCATGTAACCTTGTGTGCTGCCTAGATAGGAACGGGCGCTTTCCAGTACACTTTCGCCCCAGGCGCAGCGCCCTGCCTGCTCGCGGATAAAGGGGTTGTATACATCTTCCCCGCGGGTGAGGAACACGGCCTCGCACGCCGCCACAGCCTCATGACCCCGCCCGAGGAATACCCCGCCGAAAATCTTGCCAGCCTTATACAGCGCAGAAATCTTGGTATCAAAGGCGCGGGCCATCACCATGGCCTTGTATGCGCGGCGCGCCGTTTCCTGCATGTTGCTTCCGTTCACGTTTCCTATTTTACCTTGAGTTAACTCTTAAATCAAGTGGAAAACGGAGCGGGGTAGTTGAAAATGTCAGCGCAGGCGGATGATATAGCGGCCCTTGGTCATGCTGAGTGCATTGTCGGCAGGCATGGTTTTGCGGGCGTGCATGGCACCCCAGGAATCGGTGTAGATGATGGTTTTGTTTTTGAGGTTGTAACCGATGATGAGGCGCAGGTGCCCGCCGCGGTTCTGGGGCAGGGGGATTTCCTCCTGGTAGATGCCGACCGTCACGCTCCAGATGACCGGGAATCCGGCATCGATGTTTTTCTTGATATCTTTCATCCACTTGCTGACCTGGGAACCCTTGCCTGCGCGGGCTTTTTTCAGCAGTTCGGCATCCACCGTATCAAACGGGTCAATGCGCAGGCTGATGAGCGTTTTATCCTCTCGCTTGGCAAGCCTGTTATAGGGCTCGATGATGGATTTGATGGAAGAGATGTAATCTTCCAGCACCAGGAATTTTGTGTGGTACTTCTTGCAAATCTGCTTCATGGCATCTTCCATGTCCAGGGTGCTGGTACCGCCGCTGCTCTTGCTTTCGCAGAGGTCGGCCAGGGTGTGCTGGTCCACTTTATCCATGCCGTAGAAAGCAAACACGCGAGCCAGTGTGGCGGGTACGCAATAACCTTTCTGCCCCTGGTCCACCATAGGCACACCCTTGAGCCACACGGTGCCGTCCTCCTCTGTGGTGATGTTGCTGCGCAGTTCGTGCCTGGAGATATTGTCGTTTGCGCCACCGCTGTTGAGTGCTTTGGCGTTGGCTCCCATGTTCAGGCGAATGAATTCCGGCTCGAAGGTTTTGCGTTTGCCGGAGGAGTTGGCCTCCAGCCGGGCAATTCCTGTATCCCACTTCCATTCCCAGGATTTGAGTTTTACTGCGGAATCCTTTCCTTTCCGGATTTTGGCCCTCACCCCGCTCAGGGTATCCAGGGCGGTGCGGGCAGAGCTTACCTGGTTGTTGAAATCTTCTTCCGCGATGATGCCGTCGTCTCCCTTGTTATAAAGCATGGCCTGGAAAGAGACGGCTTTGCCCTCTTTTACGGTGATGACCACTTCTCCTGTGGTTAAATCGCCGATGGTGAGCTCGTTGGTGCGCAGGTGTTCCTCATCCGGTCGGGAAACAGATGCTCCGTCCAGAAGCTCCATGGCTGGTCTGGACCAGAATTCACCGGACTTGATGCTTTCGGTGATATCAATTCCGAAAGCAGTTGTGCATAAGAGCAGAGCAAAACAGGCAGCGCGGCTGATCATGCAGCTATGGTAACGCATCCAGCACCAGTCTGCAAGCCATAATTACAAGGGAACATTATCGCGCCCCAGCAGTTCGCGGATGCCCTGCCGGTGTTTTTTGTAGTATTCCCGGTGGTCGATGATGACGGGCTGTCCGGCTTTGTCGCGGCGGCTTTCAAAGTAATGATCCGTTTCGCCGGTAGAGAAAGGGGCGGTTTCTGAGATGTAGTAAGAGCTTGTTTCGCTTATCTTGCCTTCTGCGCTGGAGCGGTTATCCGCAGTGGATAGATAGCGGTCAGAGTGGCTGATGCCGTGGCTCTCATTCATGAAATCCGGCTGCATATCGCGCGAGAACATGGAGTTGCTGCGCTTGTCGTATGCGGTTTTGCCGGTGTTGAATTCCTTGGATGCTCCGGCAAAGCTCTTGTTTTTCCAGTCGAGCCCGGTGCCTGTGTCAAAGTTCCTGGTGGAAAAGCGGTCCGTTGTGCCTCTGGCTTTTTCCAGGTCGCGCTGGAATGAGCTTACCTTGTTGGAGACCGTCTGGGGTACGCCGTCGGCGGTTTTCTTGACGGAGAAACTCTCGTTGAATTTCTTTTCATACACGCTCATGAGGTCAGATTCACCCCCGGCAGCATCGTCTTCCTGCACTTCATTACCATTGGCATCGTACACGGTGCGCACCGGGGTACACCCGGTGTTGCAGAGCAGGGCGGCCATGGCCAGACTGGTCAGGATGCGGAGCATAGGGGGGAATCAGTCCTCCTTCTGCTGCACCTGCTCCGGGGTCACCTTGTAGGTCGCACCGCAGCGGGGACAGGAAATTTCCAGGAATCCCTGCTCAGAGAGCAGGTCGGCAAAATCATGCTTCATGGCGCGCACCACGGGTAGGATTTTTTCCACCGTGCAGCCGCAGCGGAACACGAACTTGCGGGTTTCCAGCAGCTTGGTCTGCTCTGTTTCGGAGATGGCGCGCACGTCTTCTACCGTGAGCTCCTGCAGCCAGTCGTGGTCGGCATCCGGCTGGGCGGTGATGAGGGCAAATTTGTCTTCCCCCAGGTCGAAGGCGCGGGACTGGCGCTGCTCGCTCTGGCGGTAGAAATCCTGCACCCAGTCCTCCACGGAGCCATCGGGCAGGGTGATGACCGAAGTCTGCGGCTCCTTGTTGGGCAGCAGGTTCTGCGCAAAGAGCATGTTCTTATCGGTCTCGCGTACGCCATCGCGGAAAGCGCGGCCCACCACATCCTCGGTGAGTGAGGAGCCGGAGATGAAATAGTTGGCCAGGCGCGGGGTGCACACGTTGAAAGTCCAGGCGTGGTATTCCTGCCACGGGCGGGAAACCAGGTGCAGCGTGAAATAGGCCAGCAGTTTCTTGAGCACGGTGTCCTCCGTCTCGTCATTGCGCAGACCGTGCTGCATGAGGTGCAGGTAATAATCCACAAACAGGGGCGAGAAATCCGCCCGCAGCAGCAGGCAGTTGCGCTGCCGCACGAAGATGGATTCTACCTTGGTGAATTCCTCAACTGGTTTCTGTTCTGCTTCAGCCATAGTGTTGCTCTCTTTATCTTACTCTAACCCCTGCGGTGGCGCAAGCGTAATTTTGGGCGGCTTACATGTTCATGGCATCGGGATTATCCAACAGACCGGATTTCTCCAGGTAATAATCGTAGCCGCCGGCGTAGGGGGTCACGGTGCCGTGGGAGATATGCAGGGTCTTTTCGGCCAGGGCGCGGATGAAGTGCACATCGTGCGAGATGAAGACCAGCGTGCCTTCATAGCGCTTGAGCGCCTGCGAGAGCGCCTCCACGCTCATGATGTCCAGGTGGGTGGTCGGTTCGTCCATGAGCAGCAGGTTGGGCGGGTTCACCAGGAACTTCACCAGGCTCAGGCGTGATTTTTCACCACCGCTGAGCACCTCTACGCGCTTTTCGCAATCCAGCTTGCGGAACATGAAGGAGCCCAGCACCGCGCGGGCTTCTTCCTCGCGCAGCTCGGGGTCGGCGTTCATGATTTCTTCCAGCACGGTGAAGTTCGGGGTCAGGTTTTCCGAGCGCATCTGCGAGAAATAGCCGATGCGGGTGGTCGTGCCCAGGGTGCGCTGGCCTTCGTCGATGGGGATGACCCCGGCCAGAATCTTGAGCAGGGTGGATTTGCCGGCACCGTTCGGGCCTACGAGCACAATGCGGTCACCGCGTTCGATGAGCAGGTCGAGATTCTTGTAGATGCGTTTTTCGCCGTAGCTCTGGCCCACTTTCTCCAGTTCCAGCACGCGCTGCATGGCACGCGGCGGCTGCGGGAAGATGAATTTGAACACGCGGCGGGCCTGGCGGGGCTTTTCAATGCGGCGGATTTTTTCCAGCTGCTTGATACGGCTCTGCACCTGGGCGGCCTTGGAGGCCACGGAGCGGAAACGCTCGATAAAGGATTCAATGTGGGCAATCTCGCGCTGCTGGTTACGCCAGGCGGCCAGCAGAAGCTCGTAGCGCTGTTCCTTGAGCTCCAGGAATTTGGTATAGTTGCCGGTGTAGCGAACCAGTTCCTGGTTTTCGATGTCGTACACAGTCTCCACCAGTTCATCCATGAAGTCGCGGTCGTGCGAAATCATGAAGATGGCACCGGGGTAATTCATCAGGTAGCGGCGCAGCCACAGCAGGCTCATGAGGTCCAGGTGGTTGGTGGGCTCGTCGAGCATGAGCAGATCCGGCTCTGCCACCAGCAGCTGGGCCATGTGCGCGCGCATCACCCAGCCGCCACTCATCTCGCGCGCCGGGCGGTGGAAATCTTCGTCCTTGAAGGCAAGCCCCTTCAGGATGCGCTTGGCATTGGGTTCAATCTGGTAGCCATTGTTGGCAATGAACACATCCATGGCCTGGGCATAGTCATCGCTGGTGTTATCACCCTTTGCATCGCACTCGCGCAGGGTGCGGATTGCCTTGCCCATTTCCGGGGTGATACTCATGGCAATTTCGAGCACCGTGCGGTCGCTGGGGTCACCTGCTTCCTGCGGCAGATAGCCCACCACGCCATACTCATCCATCACAATCTGACCCTCATCCGGCGTGTCTTCGCCCAGAATCATGCGGAACAGCGTGGATTTTCCCGCGCCGTTCGGCCCTACCAGTGCAATGCGCTCGCCCCAGTTCACGACGAGTTCGGTTTCGAAGAACAGGGTGCGCCCGGCGTGTGCCTTTGTCAGTCTTTTGATGGTAAGCATGCGCGGGTAGTATACATCATATCTCAGAAAAAGCAACCTTTTCGAGCTCCGGTGGCCATGGCCACCGGAATTCGAGCATATTCAGCACTGAAAATCCTGCCGTCAGGATACCGCGATTCCGCTACGGCGGAGCAGGGCGGCGGTGTCCGGGTCGCGGTGCATGAAGTCTCGGTAGAGCTCAGCTGCGGGGCGGCTGTTGCCTTGCGAGAGGATGCAGCGGCGGAAATCGCGCCCCGTGGCGGGGTTGAAGATACCTTCCTGCGCGAAACGGGAGAAGGCATCGGCATCGAGCACTTCGGCCCACTTGTAGGAATAGTAGCCGCTTTCGTAACCGCCATCGAAGATGTGGGAGAAAGCGCGCAGCACGCTGTTGCCCTGCTCGGTGGTGGGTACGCGGTAATCGGCCAGGATTTCGCGATCCACTTCCTCGACATCGCGCCCCAGGAAGGCGGCGGTGTTGGTGTGCAGCTCCAGGTCAATCTTGCCAAAGCAGAGCTGGCGCATGAAGAAGGTGGCTGCGCCGTAGTTGCGGGCGGCCAGCATCTTATCCATGAGCTCGCGGGGCATCAGCTCACCGCTCTGCCAGTGGCGAGCATAGCGGGCAATGGCCTCGGGTTCCCAGGTCCAGTTCTCGTTAATCTGGCTGGGCAGCTCCACGAAGTCCCAGGCCACATTGCAGCCGGAGAGTGAGCGCACTTCCACATTGCTGAGCACCTGGTGCAGCAGGTGGCCGAATTCGTGGAATACGGTCTCTACCTCATAGTGGCTGAGCAGGGCTGGTTTCTCGCCCACAGGGCGGCTCATGTTGCCGCACATCAGTGCCAGATGAGGGATGCGTGCCTGCCCGTCCATGGGCGGCAGCCCGGTGGAGAGCGCATCCATCCACGCCCCGGCGCGCTTCACATCGCGCGGGTACCAGTCGGCATAGAATGAGCCCAGGTGCTCGCCGCTTTCTTCATCGTGCACCTCGTAGAAGAGTACTTCCGGGTGCCACACTTCCACGGCACCGGCGGGTACTTCCTCGCCGGGCTGCACACAGGCGGTCGGCCGCTGGGTGAAGCGGATGCCGTAGAGCCCGGCGTAGATGGAGAACATGCCGTCCAGCACATTCTGCATGGCGTAGTAGGGGCGCAGTTCCTCGGTGTCGAAATCGTAGAGGGCCTTGCGGCGCTTCTCGCTCCAGTAGCCCACGGACCAGGGCTCCAGTGCGGGGATACTGGTGCCGGTCTGCTCCTCCGCAAAGTGGCGGATGGCTTCCTGCTCTTCCAGGAAGGCGGGGCGCACCTGCTTGTGCAGGCGGTTGATGAAATCCAGCGCGTTCCGGCCGCTGCCAGCCATGCGGCGGCTGGTCACGTAGTCGGAATAGCGTTCGTAACCCAGCAGGGCAGCCTTTTCGGCGCGCAGGGTAAGAATCTTGTCGATGAGCGGGGCGTTATCGAACTCACCCGTCCCTTTGGTCTGCATCGCGCGCCACACGCGTTCGCGCAGGACGGCATTTTCCGCAAAGGTGAGCACCGGCTGCACGCTGGTGAATTGCAGGGTAAAGCGCCACTGGGGGGCATCCTCACTGCCGTGGCCTTTTGATAAGGCATCCTGGCGGGCGGCCTCGCGGGCAGATTCCGGCAGTCCGGCCAGCTCGGTTTCATCGGCGGTCACGTATTCCCATGCGTTGGTGGAATCGAGCACATGCTCACCGAAAGTCTGGGAAAGCTGGGCCAGCTCAGTGGAAAGTTCGGCATAGCGGGCTTTCTTATCTTCCGGCAGGTCGGCACCGCTCTCGCGGAAATCGGCCAGGGTCTCGCTGATGAAACGCTGCTTCACGGGCGAAAGCTCCTGCACCCAGGGCTGCGCGGCGGCATTCTTGAGCACGGCATAGAGCTGCGGGTTGAGGGTCACGCTGCTGGAGTAGATGACCACCTCGGGCA
>JAFXDR010000197.1 GCA_017521145.1 Akkermansia sp.
AAGGCATCGGCCACATTCACCTTACCCGCGCGGATGGATTTCACCTCGGTGCCGCGCAGCTCGATGCCGCATTCGTGCCGGCCCATGATTTCGTAATCACGGCCTGCTTTCTTGTTGCTGGCAATGAGGTTGCTCTGTGGTGCGGGTTTCCTGGCCATAGTGGTATGCGGGTGGTGGGGTTATGGAAACTAGTGCGACCCGGCGCTGCCGTACTGGAAGCTTGCCGGGTCGCGCAGAAAGGGGGAATCGCAGAATCTTTACAGATCCGGGGTGATGGTGAGGGTATCAGTCGCGGCGGGAGCGGCAGATTCAGCCATAGCGGCGAAGGGGTCAGCGGGCGCTTCCTCACCTTTGCTGGCGGCAAGTTCTTCCTCGGTCATCTCGTGCCAGGTAATCTTGCCCTCGATAATCTCCGTGAGAGCGATATCACCGCACTGCATTTCCGGGGTGGTGACGATGTAAGGGTCAGAACCGTGGTTGAGCTGCTGCACACGCTTGGAAACAATGTTGACCAGCAGCTGGTTGTCGCCTACGATCTGAGCGGCTTTTTCGATAAGTTCAACTTTCATGGGAGAAAAAAATGGTGATACCCCGCTCCTGCGGGTGCGGCATTGTACAACGTAACGCCTCCGGATGCAAGCCTATATTCACGTCAGCAACGGAATAAAACCGGCTCAAGACCACATTTTTGCTTGTCAAGCCCCGGCGCAACAGGTAGGATAGCACCATGTAGACAGCGCCGGGCACTTGCCCCGGCATTTTACCCAACATAACACCACACACGAGTAAAAATGGCTAATTTGAACAAAGTAATGATTATCGGCAACCTGACCGCAGACCCCGAGGTGCGCACCACCCCGCGCGGTAATTCTGTGGCTGAGCTGCGCCTGGCGGTAAACCGCATCAGCAGCGGCCCGAATGATGGCGAACGCCGCGAGGAAACCACCTTCCTGGATGTAACCTGCTGGGGCCGCACGGCTGAAATTGCCGGGCAGTATCTCTCCAAGGGGCGTCCCGTGTTCATTGAGGGCCGCCTGCTGCAGGATACCTGGGAAGACAAGCAGACCGGCCAGCGCCGCAGCAAAATCCGCATCGTGGCAGAGAATATGCAGCTGCTCGGCAGCCGGGAGGGTGGCCCCCAGCAGGGTGGCGGCAGCTACCAGCAACGCTCCAATAGCTACGGCAACAACGGCGGCTATTCCAACGGTGGCAACTACGGCGGCGGCCAGGGCGGCTACAGCCAGGGCGGCAACTACGGCGGCTACCAGCAGCAGCGCCCCCAGCAGCAGACCCCGCCCCCTCCCATGCCCGCTGAGGAGGACGACGATATCCCGTTCTAAAGCGCATCTGCCCCCCAGTTTTCATACCGGCTCCACCACCACGTGGAGCCGTTTTTTTCTGCCGGGAGCCGGTTATTATTGTCCGCAAGGCACGCACTCAGCCCGTCCTTGCTCCCCATGCGCAGGAATTCAGCACAGCGGCTCCTGCAATATCCCCGGCAACTTGACAAGCCGCGCATACAAGTGCCGCGCTTCTGAGCATTCCGATAGCGGCCCGGTGGGAGGGGGATATAAAAGAAAAACCGCCGGGAACAACACCCCGACAAGTATAGTCTGAATACCGTTGCTACCTCTCGGTCCTGGCGGGGTTTTCCAGCTATACCTCCGGGGGTGCTCCCGGCGGCAGGAGAGAGTATGCCAGCCATACATCACAGAGTCAAGACCTTTTGTTTCTCCCGGCAGGTAAATGACGCGAATTGAATTTGAGCTTGCGCGGGTCTCATTCTCTGTGTAGAATACAGCAGCAGGAATCTCCCTGTTTCCACCGCAATGAAACAAAATATCCTTTTGAGCTTACTGTTCCTGGCAAGCATCTCAGCGGCACCGCTTTATGCACAAGATGCAGAAGCAGAGACTCCGCAGCAAGAGCAGGCCGCAGCCGCAATATCCATACCCGCCCTACTCAAGGAGGTGAAGTATGTCACTAAGGTCCAGCCTAAGAAAAAGGCTGCCCTGTACTTGTTCCTGCGTTCGCATTCCCGCTGTGGGTTCTGCCGGGCCATTACCCCGCAAATGAATGAGGCCTACAAGGAAATGAAAGGGAAAGGCGCAGAGCTCATCATGATCAACTGCGACCCGGATAGCGAAAAAGCTGCCGAATGGGCCTCGCAAACCGGCATCGAAATCCCCATGATTACCCCGGAAAGCTGCGAGCCCATTGCTTCCGTCGTGCCGGGCTCCGGCAGCGGCGGCACGCCGAACATCACCGTTGTCACGGCCGATGGTGAAAAACTTGAAGGCGACTCCGGTGCTTCCCGATGCAAAGAGATAGCAGCCAACTGGAAAGAAATGCTCAAACAGGCCAAAAAGGCCGAAGCAAAGAAAAAAGCTGAAGCCCGCAAAAAAACCAGGAAAAAGAAATCCAAAAAGAAAAAATCCGCATCCTCCGAGCTGTAATCAGCCCGCATTTTCCAACACTTAACACCAATCACACAAACCATGGGTCTTCTTCAGAATCTCGCCGCTGTGGCGATCCGCAACAAAGTGATGGCCAACCTGCGCTCCAACTGCCCGGAAGGCATCAAAAACGAACTCGAAACCCTGCTGAGCAACAAAGAGGCCGTCGGCATCATCCAGAAATTTGTGACCGATGCCATGAAAAGCGGCGGTAAAATCCAGGCAGAAGCCGTGACCACCCTGCCTTTCCCGGCAGAAATCCAGGAGTTGCTGGCCGCCAACCCCAAGCTGGTGACCTATCTGGTGCTGGCAGCCCGCATGGCGGGGAAAAAGTAAATTCCGGATTTTAAATGCATCCATTTTCCTGCGCGATACGCAGCAAAATCGGGAACAAGCGCTGAGATGCATCTCAGCGCTTTTTTATTACCCCATTCTGCCGGGAGACAGTGTGCACATTTCACATTCAAGGATTCAAATTTCTACACTTTACATTCAAAATTCGTATTGACATTCAGGCGGTTTGGGAGTATTCTCGGCGTCCCCGCTGATGCTGCAATACCAACAACGGAGGGCTGGGGGCTAAGCGCAGCACCTTCCAAAACCCCGTGCATCCTGCCGCAAGGTTGCACACAACACATACACATACAATGATTAACGAACTCGTTACGAAGATGGTGGAAGCCGGTGTTCACTTTGGTCACCAGACCCGCAAGTGGCACCCGAACATGAAGAAGTACATTCTCACCCAGAAGAATGGCATCCACATCATCAACCTGGAGGAAACCGAGAAGTGCCTCGACAAGGCCAGCGCTTTCCTTGGTGAACTTGCCGCCAAGAACAAGAAGATTCTCTTCGTGGGCTGCAAGCGCCAGGCTCAGGAAGCCGTGAAGGAAGCCGCCGAGGCCACTGGTCAGTACTACGTGAACTTCCGCTGGCTTGGCGGTATGCTCACCAACATGACCACCATCAAGAAGAGCATTGCCCGTCTTGACTACCTCGAAAACCTCGACAAGCAGCCTGAGTACAAGAGCATGTCCAAGAAGGAGCTCGCCGCTCTGGCCCGTGAGCGTGAGAAGCTGCAGCGCAACCTGCAGGGTATCCGCAACATGGGGGGCGCTCCCGACGTGATGATCGCCATCGGCGCTGACCACGAGGACATCGCCATCCGCGAGGC
>JAFXDR010000198.1 GCA_017521145.1 Akkermansia sp.
CCGGTCGCGAAGCCGCGCTCATCACCATCGGCATCAAGCCCACCTGGGCCTGCCCCAGCTATGGCTACATCGAGCGCGCCGGCAAGCTGGAGGACGCCGCACTTTCCCACAATTGCTACGAAGTGGTGCGTTTCCGCGAAAAGCCGGATGCCGCCACCGCCGCCGAATACCTGGCCAGCGGCAATTTCTCGTGGAATGCCGGCATGTTCATCTGGAATGTGGCCCACGTGCGCAGCCAGCTGGCAGCCCACAGCCCGGAACTCGCCGGATTCATCGACCGCCTGACCGCAGCCACTGACTTACCCGCCTTCATCGGCAGCGATTTCCCGCAGCTCACCCCCATTTCCATCGACTTTGCGCTGCTGGAGAAAGCCGACCGCGTGCTCAATTTCGAAGCCACCTTCGATTGGGACGACGTGGGTTCCTGGATTTCCGTGGGCAAGTACCTGCCGCAGCAGGAGGGCGGCAACGTGAGCAACAGCCCGCTGAGCCAGGTGCAGGCCGGTAACAACATCGTCTTCACCGATTCCGGCAAACGCGTAGCCCTGGTGGGCGTACATGACCTCATCGTGGTGGATACGGGCGATGCCCTGCTCGTAGCCCGCCGCTCTGAGGCCGACAAGATTAAAAACATTGTCTCCGGTCTGCCGGAAAACCTGGTCTGATGCACCCTGCCCTCGGCATAGATTACGGAGAAGCTCGCATCGGCATTGCGGCCACAGATGCCTGCGGCATTCTGGCACACCCGGTGGAGAGCATCCACCTGCAGCGCACCGAGCCGCTGGAGCGCATCGCCGCTCTGGTGGCAGAGCGCGGCATCCGCACCCTGGTACTGGGACTCCCGCTCCGCATGGATGGTACGGAAGGCACCGCCTGTGCCAAAGTGCGCGCCTTTGGCGACAAGCTGCACGCCCGCCTGCCCCGGCTCCCGCTCATCTATGTAGATGAATACCTGACCACCACCGTAGCGCAGGAAAAGCTGCACCAGGCCGGCAAGAAAGCAAAGAACTTCCGCCCTATCATCGACCAGGCCGCCGCGGTGGAAATCCTCAACAACTGGCTGGAAAGCATCTCGCCGGACTTTCCCATGCCAGAATAGGAGATTAAAGCGGACTTTTTGCTAAAACTTTGTCAGAAAAAAGACAAAGTTGCTTGCAAACAGTTGGTCAGAGTGCTACAATCCCCTGCGGAGCCGTGTATACCGGTTCTTCAAATTTTCAATCAAACAATAACAACAACCATGTCACTCGAAACATTCTTCAATCCGAAGAGCATTGCAGTAGTCGGCGTGTCTGCCGACCCCACGAAGCTGGGCGCCGTTGTATTCAACAACATCATCTCCGCTGATTACAAGGGCAAGCTTTACGGCGTCAACCCCAAGATGGCCGGCCAGGAACTCTGCGGCAAGCCCTGCTATGCCAGCGTGGATGCCCTGCCCGAACCCATGGACCTGGTCGTTATCCTTGTGCCCGCCCGCTTCACCGAAGCTGTGATTGATGCCTGCATCACAAACGGCACCAAGAACATTTCCATCATCACCGCCGGTTTCGCCGAAGTGGGTGAGAAGGAGCTCGAGAAGCGCATTGCCCAGAAGTGCCTGGACAACGGCATCAACCTGCTGGGCCCGAACTGCCTTGGCCACATCTCCACCTTCGACAACGTGAACGCCTCTTTCGCCGACGGTTTCCCCGCCCGCGGCAACGTGGCCTTCGTTTCCCAGTCCGGTGCCTACTGCTCCGCCATCATGGACTGGGCCGCCGGCAAGGGCATCGGCTTCTCCCACTTCATCTCCATCGGCAACAAGGCCGTGATGGGTGAGGACGCCCTGCTCGCCGCCCTGAAGGACGACCCCAACACCAACGCTTTCGTATTCTACCTGGAATCCCTCAAGAACGGCAAGGAATTCCTCAAGGTAATCAAGGAAGTTTCCGACACCAAGCCCTGCGTGATCATGGAGCCCGGCAAGAGCGCCAAGGCCCAGGCCGCTTCCCTCTCCCACACCGGTTCCCTTGCACCGAACTACCGCGTGCTGGAAATGGCTCTGCAGGGTGCCGGCGCTATCCAGGCTTACAACGACCGCGAACTCTTCGGTCTGCTTGAGGTGCTGCAGTACTGCAACCACAACCAGTTCGACGGCCAGGTGGCCGTGCTGACCAATGCCGGTGGTGTGGGTGTGCTCACCTCCGACCTTTGCGAAGAAGCCGGACTCGACCTGGCCCGCCCCAGCGAGAAGACCATCGAGGCCCTGCGCGCCGTGCTCACCCCCGAGGCTTCCCTGGGCAACCCCATCGACGTGGTGGGCGATGCCAAGGCCGACCGCTACGAAGCCGCCCTCAAGGTGCTCTGCGAGAGCGGTGAGTACAAGAACATCCTCGTGCTCCTCACCCCGCAGCGCGTGACCGATTGCCCCGGCACCGCCGAGGCTGTCATCAAGCTGGCTCCCCAGTACCCGGACGTGAACATCTACTGCTCCTTCGTGGGTGGTGCCCGTGTGGACGAAGGCCGCGTGCTGCTCGACAAGGCCAAGATTCTCAACTACGAGTACCCGGCCGACATCGTGCGCCTGCTCGGTCTGCTGAAGGCCCAGATGGCTTTCCGCGGCAAGAAGCTCGCCACCTGCGAGACCGGCGAAGTGCCCGCCGAAATCAAGGCTGCTGTGACCTCCGCCAAGGAAGCCGGTCTGGCCTCCCTGCCCCAGGACACCGTGAACATGCTCATGGACCACTACGGCATCGATTACCCGAAGTGCGGCAACTTCACCGATAAGGAAGAAGCCCTGGCTTTCTGCAAGACCATCTTCCCGAACGCCGTGGTGCTCAAGCTCTCCGCTCCCGATGCTCTGCACAAGACCGAAATGAAGGGTATCTACCTCAACATCAATGATGAGGCTTCCTTCACCGAAGCATGGGA
>JAFXDR010000199.1 GCA_017521145.1 Akkermansia sp.
ATCTTCACCATCACGCTCAACAACATCACCAAGGCCCCCGAGCCTCAGCAGATGGGTGGTCCCCGCGGCCTGAACCAGCTGCCGCCCGAGGTGCTGCAGCAGCTCCAGCAGCAGGGCCTGGAGATTATGCCTGAAGATGCCCCCGCAGAGGAAGCCCCGGCAGAAACCCTGCCTGCTCCCGCCGCTGAAACTCCGGCACCTGCTCCCGCTCCTGCTCCGGCTGCGGCACCGGCTCCCGCTCCGGCACCGGCACCTGCTCCCGCTCCGGCACCCACAGAAGCCGAGAGTTTCTGAAGCAAAGCCATTTCCTGCTTTACCTGCACCCCGCATCAACCATGCGGGGTGCTTTGTTATCTCCTCCAGATACCAGGACAGGCCGAACCATGAAATGATAATTTCTGCGTCTGCCCGGGGTGAGGAGCTTGCGGTAATCTTGACTTTGCAGCGTTTTTCTGCTATAGCGGAGCAAGAACATTCAACATTTTCCCCTCCCCGCATGGCTGATTCCCTCTACACCCGCATGGCGGATACCCCCGTAAGCAGTTACGACCTTTCCCTGCGCCCGCCCGCATTCAGTGAATTCTGCGGGCAGGAAAAAGTGAAGGAGCGTCTCATGCTCATGGTGGAAGCCGCGAAAATGCGCGGGGATGTGCTCGACCACGTGCTGCTCAGCGGCCCCCCCGGGCTGGGCAAGACCACCCTGGCCAACATCATTGCCGGAGCGGTGGGGCATCGGCTGCACACCACCAGTGGTCCCCAGATTGAAAAAGCGGGCGACCTGGCCGGCATTCTCACCAACGTAGAGAAAGGAGATGTGCTCTTCATCGATGAAATTCACCGCCTGCACCCCGCTATCGAGGAATACCTCTACCCGGCCATGGAAGATTTCCGGCTCGATATCATCATTGACCAAGGGCCGAACGCACGCTCCATCCAGCTCAACCTGCCCAAGTTCACCCTGGTGGGAGCCACCACCCGCGCCGGTATGCTCACCGGGCCGCTGCGCTCGCGATTCGGGCTGGTGAACCGACTGGATTACTACTCAGCCGAAGAACTCTGCCAGATTCTGCACCGTTCGGCCAACCTGCTGGATATTGATCTGGCCCCGGCCGGAGCCCTGGCCATAGCGCGACGCTCCCGCGGCACCCCCCGCGTGGCCAACGCCCTGCTCCGCTGGGTGCGCGACTACGCCCAGGTAAAGGCCGATGGCCGCATCACCGCTGAAGTGGCGCAGGCAGCGCTGGGCATGATTGATATTGACGATGACGGGCTGGATGAAATGGATAAGCGACTGCTTGAAACCATCGTCTACAAGTTCGGCGGCGGCCCGGTGGGGCTCTCATCGCTGGCAGTAGCCGTGGGCGAGGACGAATCCACCATCGAGGATGTGCACGAACCCTTCCTGATCATGCAAGGCTACCTCAAGCGCACCCCGCGCGGACGCGAAGCGCTTCCCGCAGCCTACCAGAAACTGGGCGCAGTCCTGCCCGGCGGACAGACCGAACTCGGCTTATGAAACACTTTTTCATACTCATGCTCATCGCGCTGTGCTGTCTCACGGGCTGCACCCAGCAGATGATGCAGGCACAGGTGCGCGACTCCCGCATAGTGGTGCTCGATATCGGCCACTATTACCACCCCGTGCGCGGAGGCCAGGGCGCACGCACCCCGGATAACCGCTACGGCAAGATTGAAGAATGCGAATACTGGTACCGCTACGCAGGTCACACCGCCCGCATCATCGAGCAGGCCGGCTACCAGTGCCGCATCTGCTGCCGCGGCTCCCTGCCCACAGATAAGGAACTGGCCGCCATCGCCATCCGCGAGGGGGTACACCACGTCAACACCCCGGAACCGAATGCCATCTACCGCTGCCGGCAGCATCCGCACCGCATGGCCGTGGGCATGCTGAGCACCAATTACGCGCTCGACCAGAAACCGGCCGCCGTAGTCTACCTGCACCACAACAGCATGACCGCCAGATGGATGGTATACAACAAAGGTGCCATCTACTGCAACGAAGCCGGTGGCGACCTGGCTCTGGCCGTGGCAAAAGTCATCACTGATACCATTTATGATGATGGCGGCATGCCCAACCACGGGCTGCCCTGCGGCGTAATTCTCCGCAACGATGGCCGCAAGGGCGGCGGCGACTGGCTCAACGCCTGTAACGATTCCTACGTACCCGCCATCATTACAGAAGCCACCTTCCTCTCCAACCCCGAACACGCCCGTTTCCTGGGCAAGGAGAAAAACGCCATCCGTTATGCCGAAGCCATAGGCCACGGGGTTGTGAATTACCTGAAAGCACGCTGAACGCTTGCGGCTGGGTAAAGCCGGCTTCCTTTATCTCACCATCAGCCAGGAAGCATCCGGGCAAGGATATCCAGCATTTGTTCTACCCGCTGGCCAGGCAGATTTCCCAGCTCCATGCGGTTCATGACATAGGCAAAGGAGATTCCGGTGGAGGGTGAGCAGAACGCATGGCTGCCACCAGCACCAGCGTGGCCGAATCCGCCACCGGGGAAAAGATGCGAAGGTTCGCACATGGCCCCACAGGTGAAGGCTGTGGGCTGTTGCAGGGTTTCATCCCAGCCGTTGCACTGCGGGGTGGAAAGCCAGTCGCGCACATCAGCGGGGATAAAATCCGAAAGGAGGCACTGGTAGAACTGAGCCAGTCCCCGGGCGCTGGCCACACCGCCCTTGGCGGGGCTGCCGCATTGCCAGGCAGCCGGAGTGCTCATTTCGCGAGGGGTGCCATACCCCACAATGCTGTGGAATGCACGGTAGACCGACGAGCTGGTATCAAAGTATTTCTTATAGAACTCATCCCTGTGCATGTAGCCAGGCTGGATGCGCGGCGCCTGCAAGGGCGCAACCCGATGAAATTCACTCTCCGGCAAGCCGATGTAGAAATCCAGCCCAAGCGGGCGGCGGATGCGCTGCTCCCAGAATTCACACACCCGCATACCGGTGAGATTGCGCAGCATGATATCCACCATGGGACCGAAGGTCTGAGGGTGGTAGCCATGTTGAGGAGGCTGCCAGGCGGGTGCGCTGCGCTCAATGACCGCGCGGCAGGCATCCAGATCCTCCAGCGGAGCCGGTTCCGCCAGAGCAGCCAGTCCGCATTGGTGGGAGAGCATCTGCCCCACAGTGCAATGAGGTGCAGGGAATGCGGGCCATATGTCGACGATTTCCAGCTCCGGGCTGCGGCAGCAATCGTGCAGAGCCAGCAGCAGGCAGAGCGCTGATGCAGGCTTGGTTGCAGAAAACACCGGCACCAGGGAATCGACAGGCCAGCCGGCATGCAGGGTAAGAAGTTCCTGCCCGTGCTGCCAGACGGAGACAGAAGCCCCGCCCACGAGGTTCTCGCGGAAGATTTGCTCAAACTCCCCTGCCCACTCAGTCTGCATACGGCGTGATTGCGGTAACGATGGCGCAGCCGGACTCCACCCGGAAGTGCACTTCGAAAGGTTTCAGGATGAGGTGGTAGATACGCCGGGCATCCTGCTGGTAGGCAGGACGCGGGTCCTGAGCCAGAGTCTCGCGCAGCGCAGCACACCAATCGGGGGTGGCACCGGAAGGCAATTTTTCCGGCAGTTGCACCGCAAGCGGCTCCCATGGGGTCTCGGTAAAGCCGGCTGCGGCATCGGCAATGGAGTCGGAATACGGCACATAGGGTTTGATATCGTAAATGGGGGTGCCATCCACCATATCGGCCCCGGAAACCCGGAGCACCGGGCCAGGCTCCACCGATACCAGTTTCACCACCGAGAGTCCCAGCCCATTCGGACGGAACGGCGAGCGCGTGGCAAAGACCCCGAGGCGGGTATTGCCCCCCAGGCGGGGAGGCCGCACGGTGGGGTGCCACTCACTGCCGTTGCAATGGAACTGCCATATCAGCCAGATATGAGAAAAATTCCCGAGCCCGCGCACGCAGTCCTCGTTGCGGAATGCAGGCTCGAATACAATCTCGCTGACGACATGCGGAGCCAGATTCCCCTGGCGCGGCACGCCGAACTTCTCAGCAAAAGGGCTGCGTATGTAGGCAACGGGCTGCATCACACATGAAAGAAATCTCGCAGCACCTGTTCGTAGACAGCGCGCTTGAAATCCGGCAGGGAGCTGATATCCACCTCGGCGGGCAGCACCCACTTGTAATCGCGGAATTCCTTGTTATCCAGCCAGGGCTCGGCGGCATCACTATGCATGAGGCAGAGGAAGTAGTGCTGCTCCTGCCCGGCATAGGGAATGCCGCGCTTGCGGAACACGCGCTCGCGCTCCCTGGGCGGATAATCGTAGCGGTACGGCCCCCTGGCGGCAATCACCTCGTATTCATTCGGGCGGAATCCGGTTTCCTCCATCCCCTCACGGCAGGCGGCATCCAGGGCAGATTCGCCTTTCTTGATGCCGCCCTGGGGGAACTGCCAGGCACCAGCAGGTTTCACGCGCTCGCAGAGAAGCACCCGGCCATCGGAACGCTGGTAGATGATGGCGGCATTGGGGCGGTATAATTCGGAAGTACCGGGCATATAGGAACTAGGTGTGTACGCAGCTATACTACCATGCTTCATATAGCATTGCAAGAATATCTTGCAACTTGACTCCCCGCAGGCAATATGCTAATCTGGCTGCGTATGAAGCACGCTCTGTTCCCCTTCCTGGTTCTGCTGGGATGCGCCCTGCAATTCTCATGCAGCCAGAACCAGCAGCAGCCCCATCAGGAAACCGATTCCCGGACAACTGCGGAAAAAGTTCCCCCGCCGCTGTACCTGGGGACTGTGCACCAGGTATTCCCGGATGATAAATTTGTGCTGGTACGCATGATTGGCCCCCGCCCGGCAGAAGGAACTGTGCTCATCACTCACCCGGAGGATGGCTCCACGGCGCGGGTAGGCAATCTGATTATATCTTCTGCCCAGCATGCACGCTCCAGCATCATTGCGGCAGATATCCGTGCAGGCGTGGTTATGAAAGGAGACCGCGTGTTCCAGTATCGCAACATTGCTGCTGCCCCTATCCAGGAAGAAGAGTCACCCGAACCCGAGCCCGAGGCATTCACTCTGAGCGGAGACCAGATTGATCTGGGCTATGTCCCCCCGGAAGTACGGGCCCGCCGCGAAAAGCTGGCAAAATTGAGGGAACAGCAATCACCCCGCCCGGTGGAAACCGTTGAACCGATTGCCCAGAAAAAAGTCCCCGCACCCAGCTTTATGCCGGATGTGGAAGATGATTCCCCCGCTCCTGCACCGGATTTCGGTGTACCTCAAGGCTTGCCCAGGCTGGACGACGTGCCCGACACCATCAGTGGCTGGGATGCCATGTAACCCCCTTTCTTTCATCTCATGAGACTTCAATATTACGTAGACGAGGACGGCGAAAGCACAATTGGTCTGTGGGTACCCAAGCGCGGGTGTTTCATTGATGTGACCGCTCAGGATGAGCAGCTCTGGGCTGCCATGCTGCCCGGAGGCAAGAAACTGCGCAAGGAAATCGAAACCTGGATTTCCAAGGGCGCGGCGGATGGCGTACCAGTGGATACCAAGGGGCTCGTGGTCTCCAGCGCCTTGCATGTGCAGCCCTGCACCCTGGCCTGTCTGGGCAAGTGCTATGCCGACCACGCAAAGGAGTTCAGCGGCGATACCCCCACGGAACCCTCGATTTTCCTGAAGGCCACCTCGGCCATCTCCTCTGACCTTTCCTACGTGCTGAACCCGGAAGGAGCCACCAAGCTGGACTATGAAGTGGAACTCGCCGTCGTGATTGGTGACACCCTGCACCGGGCCACCGAGGCAGAAGCCCGCCGGGCCATTGTGGGCTACACCCTCATGTGCGACTATTCGGAGCGTTCCTACCAGCTGGAGCACGGTGGACAGTGGACCAAAGGCAAAAGTTACGACACCTTTGCCCCCTTTGGCCCAGTTTTTGTGACCAAGGACGAGATTCCCGACCCGGACAATCTGGAACTGGAGCTGAAAGTAAATGGCGAAACCCGCCAGAAGGCCAACACCTCGCAGCTCATCATGCCCGTGGCACAGCTGGTAGCCTATGTCTCGCAGTTCATGACCCTGAACGCGGGAGATGTCATATCCACCGGGACCCCGGGCGGCGTGGCCCTGGGCATGAACCCGCCCCGCTACCTGAAACCCGGCGATGTGGTGGAATTCAGCAGTCCGGCCATCGGCAGTGTGACCCAGATAGTTGAGGAGGAATAAAAAGTATTGCTTTTCAACTCCCATTTGCTACAATACCGCGCACAAGAACATCTTTTCTCAAACTCTGAGCTGAATTATGAAAATCCTCGTAACCGGAGCAGCCGGATTCATTGGCTACCATGTAACCAACCGCATGCTTGAAAATGGCCATGCTGTTGTCGGCATTGATAACATCTGCAACAACAAAGACCTGGAACTCAAGTACGCCCGTATGAACCTGCTGGGCATTACCGCCTCAGAGGTGGAGCCGCTTAAGGAACTCGTTGGCAAAAATGGCTTCCGTTTCATCATGATGGATGTTCTCGACCGCGATTCTGTAGATGCACTCTGCAAGAAGGAAAGTTTTGATATCATCATCCACCTGGCAGCCATGACCGGCAGTGCTACTGCCAACATGAAACCCGCCAGGTTCTATGAAACGAACGTAACAGGCACCATGAACATGCTGGAAACAGCGCGATTGTACGGTGTGCAGCACTTCTTCTTCTCCTCCAGCTCCACGGTATACAGCGCCCAGGCCTCCTCTCCTCTGCAGGAAGACGACCACGTGGATACTCCGCTGAACATGTACGCGGCCTCCAAACGCTCAGCAGAGCTGCTGTGCTACACCTACGCCAAGTCCTATGGCATGCCGATTTCCATTTTCCGCCTCTTCAGCGTGTATGGCCCTTGGTGCCGCCCGGATTCCGTGCCCATGCAAATGGCTGACCGCATCATGAAAGGCCGCCGCGTACGCATTATGAACAACGGGCACATGGTTCGTGACTTCACCTATATTGATGACCTGCTGGAAGGCATGGATGCCGCACTGGCCAGCCAGCCTTATGCAGCCAATGGAGTCCCTTACGCCCTCTACAACGTAGGTCGCGGCAAACCCGTCTCACTTGTGGCATTCACCCAGGCCATGGAGCATTCACTGGGTCGCACCACCGAAGTGCAGATGGACCCGACTTCCCCGCTCGTGGTGGGAGAACTGGTTGAAATGTATGCGGACAACTCCAAGCTTGAGCGGGAACTTGCCTACTCCCCGGTATGGGACTACGAAGAAGCCCTGCCCCGCTTTGCAGACTGGTTCCTGGAACACTACGGCAAAACCTTCCACATGTAAGCACCTTCCTTTTTAATTAACCAAACATATTCGTGTCTCCCCATCTTTACAATCTCGCTAAAAAGATGCTGTTCTGCCTTGACCCGGAGACAGCACATAAAGTTACCCTGGCAGGGCTTCGCACAGCCGAGCACCTGCGCCTGCTGCCCGCCCTGGTAGGTACCAGGCCTGTGGAAGACCCCGTCACCGTCATGGGGCTGCAATTCCCCAACCGCGTGGGGCTGGCCGCAGGCATGGATAAAGAAGCCAACACGGTGGCGGCTTTCGGTCACCTGGGATTCGGCTTCGTGGAAGTAGGCACACTGACCCCCCGCCCCCAGCCGGGCAATCCGAAACCCCGCCTTTTCCGCTGCATTCCCCAGCAGGCCATCATCAACCACATGGGAATCAACAATCCCGGCGTGGATGAAGGCGTGGAAAACATCCGCCGCACCCGCCGCTTCAACGGCATTCTGGGCGTCAATATCAGCAAGAATAAAGTGACTCCGAATGCAGAAGCCCACCAGGACTACCTGGCTTGTCTGCGTGCCGTGTGGGACGTAGCCGATTACGTGGCCATCAACTTCTCCTGCCCGAATGTACCGAATCTGCAGGATCTGGCCAAGGCCGACAGTGCCGCAGACCTGCTGGCTCTCATGAAAAGCGAACAGGCCAATCTTTCCAGCGAAACCGGGCGCTACGTCCCCCTGGTCATGAAGGTATCGCCCGATATGAGCGAAGCCCAGATCCGCGACCTCGCCCGCGTATTCCTGGACAGCCAGCTGGACGGTCTCATCTGCACCAACACCACCACC
>JAFXDR010000200.1 GCA_017521145.1 Akkermansia sp.
GGCGAGGCCAGATCCAGCACCGGGGCAAAATTGGTATTCACCCCCAGAGTGTGCAGACAATTGGCATTGTAATAGGCCGCCTGGCGAATCAAATGGCTGCTCCCGCTCTGCGCCAGCGCAGCGGCTGAGGGCAGCTGCACCCCGATTTCTGCCGTGCGCACCACACGCCCCCCCTCCTGGTCAATGGCAATGATGGGTGCATCCGGCCCGGTGGTCAGGCGGCGCAGCTCATCGGTGAGTTCGCGGGTGAACTCATAGTCCGCGATATTGCGGGTGAACAGAATATAGCCTGCCGGCTGCAGGCGCGTGAAGAGTTCGCGCTCACGCCGGGTGAGCACGGTACCCTCCACCCCTGCTATAACCGGCAGCATGGTGATTCTTTACTTGCCGCCGAATATGGTGGCACGGGTGAACATGGGGAACACCGGAATACCGCGGCTCTCGATGGCTTCGCGGCCACCCTCCTGGCGGTCTACCAGCACCAGGGCTGCCACTACCTTGCCGCCCTCGGCCTCAATGGCATCAATCGCCTTCAGTGTGGAACCGCCCGTGGTAATCACATCATCCACCACGATGACTTCCTGCCCGGCCTCGAAATTGCCCTCAATGCGCTTGCCGCGGCCGTGGTCCTTGGCCTCCTTGCGCACGGTGAATACCTTGAGCGGCTCATCAGCCTCCACCGAGTACATGCCAATAGCCAGGGAAATCGGGTCAGCACCCATGGTCATACCACCAATGGAAGTCACACCGGGGAACTTAGGCATGATTTCCTCCTGCACCAGTTTCCAGCCCACCTGGCCGATCAGATTGGCGCCTCGGGCATCAAGTGCCGTTATGCGGCAATCGCAGTACAAATCGCTTTCCTTGCCGGAAGCCAGGATGAAATGCCCCGTCTTGATGGACTTGGTCAGCAGGATATTCAGAAGTTCTTTCTTGGCATCAGTCATAGCGCCCTCATTCTACCTTTTCTCCTCCCGAAATGCAAGGCGTTTTCCCGGTTCTGCATGCAGTGACGCAATAATTCTATGTATTTTGATATAGTTACAAAGCGGTAAATACACCTAACAAAAAATCCAATAATGATTAAATTTCTGCTGGACAACAGACGTATAACATTTTACCATAAGCTCATGAAGAATAAAAAGAGCCCACATCTTCTCTTCAGAAAGCTGCTGGAAATCATGGATGATTTACGCCGCGAAAGCATTAAGGCGATAAAGGAATCTGATAAGGCAAAAATGTATAATCTGACGGTGCGCCAGGGCTCAGCAATCTCCCAGTTGAAACTGATGATGGAGGAAGAACCCCAGGGAGTTTCCCTCAAAGCGCTCGCCAAGCGCATGCAGATGACCATTCCCGCCTCCTCCCTGATGGTGGAAGCCCTGGTGAACAAGCAATACGTGCAGCGCATCCCGAACCCTGATGACCGCCGCTCTGTGCTCATCTCTCTCACGGAATCCGGAATCGAGCTCTTCAATTCCGTCTACGCTCGTTTCCACGCAGAGCTTGACCGCCGCGCAGAATCGCTTACGGGGGAAGAACTGGCCGCCTTTGCCAGCCTGGTCAGGAAAATGGAAGCCTGACTGGCATAAACGAAAAAAAGTCAGAAATTTGGCTTGCAATTCTGAAGTTTCTGCTGTATAAGAGGCGACCACATTTCCGCAGTGATGCGGAGCTAACCTTTACCAAACACACAAATATGTCTAAGCACTCCACACTCAAGGCTACTGGTACCGTCGGCGGCAAGCGTTCTGTTCTCAAGCGTTTCGAGCGCGTGAAGCTCATGAAGGAACGCGGTCAGTGGAAGGAAGGCCAGAGCCCCATCGGCCTGCCCAAGACCAAGTTCGAGGCCTGATTCAGCCCCTCACGAGAGGGAACTCACATTTTCTGGAGCCCCCCGGTTGTGGCGACCGTGGGGCTTTCTTTATCCCGCCATATTTCAAGAATTGTACTATGTCTGAAGAAAACGGCTACCCCGCAGCCCCCGAGGGAAGCGTGCGCCTGAATAAGTTTCTGGCTCTGTGTGGTTACGAGAGCCGCCGCGCGGCAGACCGCCTCATTGCCGAAGGGCGAGTCGAGGTGAACGGCAAGGCCGTGGATACCCCCGGTCTGCGCGTGATGCCCACCGATTTTGTGAAAGTGGACGGCCGCCGCGCCGTGCCGCAGGAAGAAGTGGTCATTCTGCTCAACAAGCCGCGTGGCTATGTGTGCAGCCGCGAGGCACAGGGAGCCGTGGGCACGGTGTATGACCTGCTGCCCGCCAAATACCGCCACGCCAACTATGTAGGCCGGCTGGATGCCGATAGCGAAGGCCTGCTCATCTTCACCAATAATGGCAGCATGAGCCAGGCGCTGGCCCACCCCAGCGGAGGAGTGGAAAAGGAATACTGGGTCACGCTCGACCAGGCATTCGACAGCAGCGTGCTCATCCAGCTGCTCAAAGGGGTGCGTATCCCCGAGGGCCAGGCCAAGGCCAAGTATGTTTCCCGTCTTTCTGCCCGCCGCGCCTGCGTGGTGCTGGAACAGGGGCTGAAGCGCCAGGTGCGCCAGATGTTCGCCTGCCTCGGTCTGCGCGTCAAGAAACTGGTGCGCGTGCGCATCGGCTCCCTCTGGGGTGGTGATCTGGAACCCGGTCACTGCCAGCTCATGACCGCTGAGCAGATTGAACTGGCCGGCACCAACCCGCGCCGCCGCAAGGGGCTCATGGGTGCCAGGCAGGTATTCAAGCCGCGTCCTGTGCCCTCTGCCGGCAAACCCGCTGAGCAGGAGGATGATGATGATAACTACGTGTTCAACCCGGCTGATTTCGAGACCGAGGAGGAAGCACTGGGCATTGCCACCAAGTTCACAGAGGGAGAAGCCTACGAACCCGACCGCGAAGATGGCCGCCGCCCCTTCGGCCGCGCCCCCCGCAACCGCCGTGAAGACCCGCGCCGCAGCTTTGGGGAACGCCGTTCCTTCGGTGACCGCAAGCCCTATGGCGAGCGCCGCTCCTTTGATGGCGAGCGCCGTTCCTTCGGCGACCGCAAGCCTTTTGGTGAACGCCGTTCCTTTGGTGACCGCAAGCCTTTCGGCGAGCGCAGGAACTTTGGTGAGCGCCGCGCCTTCGATGGTGAGCGCAAATCTTTCGGTGAGCGAAAGAACTTTGGCGAGCGCCGTTCCTTTGATGGAGAGCGCAAGAACTTTGGCGAGCGTCGTTCCTTTGATGGAGAGCGCAAGTCCTTCGGCGAACGCCGCTCTTTCAACGGCGAGCGCCGCAGTTTCGGGGGTGACCGCAAGCCTTCGTTCGGCGGTGGCCGCAGGCCTTTCAATCGCCAGGGCGGAGACCGCCGCCCCGGCGGATTCCGTCGCGGTGAGTAACCAGCACCGCTCAATTGACTTTCACCGGTGCTGATGAAGCGTTCATCAGCACCGGTTTTCTTTCAACAAAGCCTCCAGCACCTGGTCTAATCTGAGTTCGTACCATGAAATTCCCCCTGCTTCTTACCGCCCTGCTTGCCCTGCCCCTGCTTGCTGCCGAGCCCCCGGCAGATGCCCTTTCCTGCGCCGATGAACGCATGGAACAGAGCGTGGCACAGCTCAAGGAAGAAGCCACCAGGGGCGATGCCTACTCCCAGCGCCAGCTCTATCTGCGCTATGCACTGAAAGGCCACAGCACCCAGGCGGCCGCCTGGGCAGACCAGCTCATTGCCAACCTGACCACCAAGGCTCAGGCTGGCGACCAGAAAGCCATGTGGATGCTCGCGCGCCTGTTCATGAGCGGGGATGAAGTGATTCCCGCAGATACTGCCCGCAGCATCGAGTGGTTCAACCGACTCTCAGCCACCGGGGAACCCTCTGCCGCCTACATCCTGGGGGATATGTACACCAGGCAGAACAGCCCGGAGGCCGCAAAATCCGCTTATGCCAAAGCCTATGGCATCTACAGTGAGCGTGCCGCCAAGGGTGATACCGAGGCTCTCTACTGGCAGGGATTCATGGAACTGAACGCCCTGGGTACCATGCAGGATGCCGCCCGTGGCATTGCCAACCTGGAAAAAGCCGCTGCTGCAGGGGTGATGCCCGCTGCCTACCAGCTCTTCAAAATCTACACCAAGGGGCTGGGCACTGCGGCAGATGAAGCCAGGGCGCTCAACTATGCCACCCAGCTGGCCGATGCCGGCAAAGATGCCCAGATGGCCTATGTGGTGGCAGATGCCTACCTGAAAGGCAAAGGCGTGGCAACAGATACCGAAAAGGGTAAAGCCTACCTTGCCAAAGCCGTGGCTGCCCAGGTGCCGGCGGCTCTCTACCACCACGCCTGGCTGCTGCAGGAGGAAGGTAAAACCGCCGAAGCACTTGCCGCCTACCGCGCTGCTGCCCAGCAAGGGCACGCCGATGCCGCCGTCAAGGCCGGTTCCATGCTCATTTTCGGCGAGGGTGTGGAAGCCGATACCGCCGAGGGGCTTAAAACCCTGCAATATGCCGACACCATGCTCGAAAGCCCCTTTGCGCCCTACGAACTGGGGCGTTACTACGACAGTGTGGGCGAAAGCGCCCTGGCCGATGAATACTACCTGACCGCCAGCAACCGTGGTTATCCCGCCGCCATGGCACGCCGCGGGCTCATGCACCTCAACCCCGCCTCCATCGTCACCTGGAACCCCACGGCCACCTACCACTGGTGGAAGCTCGGAGCCGATGCCGGAGACCCCACCTGCACGCTCTACCTGCGCCTCTACCTCTACGTCTTCACCCCCCTGCTCCTCATCCTCATCTTCGGTCTGCCGCTCTACTTTGTGCACCAGCTCGTCAAGCGCCGTCAGGAACAGGAATAAAGGCTGCGGCCAACAGATTCAACAACAAACGCCACCCCGAAACGAGTGGCGTTTGTTCTTATCGACGAATACGTACAAATGCATCAATCGCGGCGGCGGGGACGGCGGCTGAACTTATCGTAAAACACGCGTTCACTGCGCTCATTCCTATCGCCGGATTCGCGGCGGCCCTGGTAGCTGCCGCCACCGCGGGTATCGCGTTCGCGGCGGAAGGAACCATTGCCACGGCCGGAGTAGGATGCACCGCGGCGTTCTCGCTCGCGGGGGCGGAACTCGCGCTCATACGGCGCATTGCCACCGGCAGCGGGGCGTCCCTTATCCTCGCGCACATTCACCTCATAACCGCAGATATTGCAGGTACCCAGACGTTCAATGAGCTGGGGGGCAATTTCCGGAGTCACTTCAATGAGCGAATGCTTGAGGAACAGGCGGATATCGCCCACAGTGCCCTTGGGAGCACCACCTTCGTTGTAGAACAGCCCGGCAATATCCTTGGGGCGCAGCCCCAGCAGTTTGCCACCGTTCATGAACAGAGTCACGCTCTGCTGCAGGCTGCTCCAGTCGTTTCCCTTCTCCACCGGGGTATCGCCATCCTCTGTCGCACGGGGCGCGCGGGAGAACTTGCTGGGGCGGTCCTCGGGAATAGGCTGCAGCTCGCGGCTGGTCTTCGCGACCAGCAGATTGAACATGGCAGCCAGCAGCTGCTCGGCAGGCATATCAATATCGCTCAGCTCCTCCGGCAATTCCGTTGTCTGGGCGGCGTTTTCCAGAATCTCATCCACCAGGGATTCGCGGCGCACTTCCTCCACCTGCACACCGGTCATCACCTTCTCGCGCTGCATACGCACACCCACAAAACGCTCCAGGCGGCCCAGCAGCGAAAAATCGCGGCGCCCGATGAAAGAAACAGCCCTGCCCTTGCGCCCGGCGCGGGCAGTGCGGCCAATGCGGTGCACATAGTCCTCCGGGTCGCGCGGCAACTCAAAGTTCACCACGGTGTCCACATCGTCAATATCAAGTCCACGGGCAGCGATATCAGTAGCCACCAGCACGGTCAGGTTGCCCTTGCGGAAAGAATCCATCACGCGTTCGCGCAGAGTCTGCGGCATATCGCCATGCAGGCGGTCCACGGCATAACCGCGCGCCAGCAGGCCATCCACAATATCATCCACCACGCGCTTGGTGTTGGCAAACACGAGACCACGCTTCATGCGCCCCATTTCTATCAGGCGGCTGAGCACCTCTATACGAGAGGAAAACACCACCTCATACACCAGCTGCTCGCAGGTGGGCACTGTGAGCTGCGGACGCTCAATGGCAATTTCCTGTGGCTCATTGGCCACGGAATCCACCAGGCTGCGGATAGAGGGCGACATGGTGGCCGAGAAAAGGAGTGTCTGGCGTTCCTCCGGCAGCAGAGCCACCACGCGGTCGATATCTTCCTGGAATCCCATATCGAGCATCTCATCGGCCTCATCCAGAATGAGCATGGAGATGTGGTCGGGCTTCAGCTCTCCCTGCTCCATGAGATCAATCACTCGCCCGGGAGTACCCACCACAAACTGCACTCCGCGCTTCAGCGCCGCCAGCTGCGGCGCAAAGGAAGCACCGCCGTAAATCGGCACGGCCGATACGCCGTCCAGGAAAAGGGCCAGCTTATCCACCTCGCGGCAGATCTGCACGGCAAGCTCACGCGTGGGAGCCAGGCAGAGCACCTGCACCTCGCGCAGCGAAGGGTCTATACTTTCCAGCGCAGGAATGGAGAACGCCAGCGTCTTGCCCGAGCCGGTATGGGAAAGGCCCAGGATATCGGCCCCACTCAGCGCGGGGGGAATGGCCTGTTCCTGAATGGGGGATGGGGTTTCAAATCCGAGCACCTCAATGGCCTCCAGAATCTCCGGGCAGATACCAAGTTCAGAAAACGACATAGACGGCGCAAAGAATGCCCGAATGAGCATCATTTGTAAAGAAAAATCTACACCGCGAACACACTATCACGTGCCGGGGGCAAAAAAGGATTTGCCTTGGGCGGCGGCTCGCGGTATACTCACCCCACATGAGCGAGCAACAGAAAGACTACAACGCATTTAACAGCTGGGACTCCTTTGGAGCCACCCTCATGCTCGGTCTTGTGCCAGCCATCATGTACGAAGTGTTCACCAAGGCCGATGACGTGGAGGTGGATCACACCGTGACCGTACTCATTGTAGTGGCAGCCGTGCTCATCAGTCTGGTGGTACTGGGTGTCTCGCTCATTACCCGCTGGCGCATCATCGGCACACTGGTCAACCTGGCCGGAGCCACGCTCACGCCGGTGTACATCGCCATCGCGATATGCGCCTGGCTGCCGGAAGATGAACCTGAACCCCCGGCCCAGCAGGCAGCGGAAGCCGCCCCCCGGCAACCTGCGCCCCCTGCCCCGTGAGGACGGTATTTTTTACTTTTCCTGCTCTTCCTTGAGCAGTTCCTCGTACTCCTGCACCGTCTCTTCTATGAAAAGGGTGACGGCAGATGTCATGGTCTGGCCGTAATAGGCGCAGGCTTTCTGGAATTTCTCTACTAGGGCGCTGTCTACATACAGCCCCAGCATCTTCTTATTTTCGGCTCTTTGTCGAGGTGCCATGGTAATTTATTCGGTAGGGGTGGAGGGAAGACCAAGAATGGTGCCGGGCATAATCTTGTGGCCGGCAAAGAAACTTTCGGCATTCATCTTACGCGCACCGGCGGGCTGCATGGTGGTAATGCGGATAGCGCCGCCACTGCGTCCCCCGCAGGATACCAGCATGCCCTCTGGCCCGGATTCCAGCACCATGCCGGGTACGGCATCTGCCGGCTTGCGGATATTGAGGAACATATCCACCGGCGGGTATATCTTGAGCGTCTTATCCTGCCCGCTGTGCACGGAAGGGTATATCGTGAACGTACCCGGCCAGGAATGGTAGGCCCGAATCTTGCGCGCCACCTGCAAAGCGGGCTGCTCCCAGTCAATCTGGCCATGGGCGCGCAGCAGCTTGGGTGCATAGGTCATGAGGTTCTCATCCTGCTCCTCACGCATATCAACCCCATCGGCCAGGGACTCAATGGCCTCCATCAGCGGCTGGGGAGCCAGCAGCGCCAGGTCATCATGCAGGCTCTCGCCCGTCTCTGTACCGCGCAGCGGCACGGCCTGCCGGCAGATGATATCGCCGGCATCCAGTTTCTTCACCACGTGCATGATGGTAATGCCCGTCTCGTCATCGCCCGCCTCAATAGCGGCCTGGATGCACGCCGCCCCGCGGTGACGCGGCAGCAGCGAGGCATGCGCATTGATGCAGGCTATACGGGGTACCTCTATAACTTCCTGCGAAAGGATCTGCCCGTATGCCATGACCACCACGATATCCGGCTCATAAGCGCGCAACTGCTCCACCGCAGCGGCATCGCGCATCTTTTCCGGCTGGAAAACCGGAATTCCCAGCTGCTCTGCCACCACCTTCACGCGCGGCGGAGTCAGCTCCATGTGGCGCCCCACCGGGCGATCCGGCTGGGTTATCAAGGCCACCACATTTCCTGTTGCAGCCAGAGTCTGAAAGGAGGGGATAGCTATATCCCCCGTTGCCATCATGACAATTCGCATGGCGACTAAATACCATATAAACGGTGTTTAGTCAAGCGATATTTAAGTTTTCTTCAATATTTTCGATTCTCTGCCAGGCAAAGAGGAAGTAATGGGGATGCAGCTTGAAAGGCTCCCAGTGGCTCTGACTCAGCCGTATTCCGGGAATCCCGGCGCAAATGAGCAAAAAAATTCCGCGCTCTCCTGCAGAGAACGCGGATGAGACAATTGAAGCTCGTTTCCGCATCAGGCGCGGATGCGCCCGATGAGTCGGACAATTTCACCGATGATGAGCACCGGACAGGTCACCGCGGCGATGATGAGCCATTCGCTGAGGCTGAGCGGCACAGTGCGGAAGATATCGCCA
>JAFXDR010000201.1 GCA_017521145.1 Akkermansia sp.
CACGGGTCGTACCCTGCACCCGGACAACATGGCTGCCGGTCCCGCCTCCTACGGCATGACCGACACCCTGGGCCGCATGCACAGCGACGCTCAGTTCGCCGGTTCCTCCTCCGTGCCCGCCCACGTGGAAATGATGGGCCTTATCGGCATGGGCAACAACCCCATGGTGGGTGCTACGGTTTCCGTGGCTGTTGCCATCGAGGAAGCCATGAACAAGTAAACCTTTCCAGGTTTTTACACACCCGGACATCCCCGCCTGCATTCCGCAGCGCGGGGATGTTGCTTTCTGAAAGCAGAGTTCAGAACGCAGAATGCGTAATGTCAAGCAGGATTGCGCCGCCCGCCGTTCCGGATAGGGGCAGTCAAGCGCTGAGATTCATCTCAGCACGTGTCCCAATTCCGCTGCACAAAGAGCAGGAAACCTGATACATTCAAAATTTAAAATCCAACATTCAAGATTCAAAATCTCCTTGCTATCATTTGACAATGTGCTAGAATCCTACTATGCCTACACTTAAGCAGCTCGCGGTCGAAACCCTCACCCACATGGTGGAAGGGGGGCAGGAGCGTCTGCCGGTGGATGATGAGGCGCGCGGTATTCTGCGCCAGTGGATGATGGATGCCCGGCGCGGAAGTGTTCCTGCGGCAGCACCTGCACCAGCTGCTGCTGAACCGGAAATGAGTGTGGAGCAGAAACTTGCCTACCTGCAGCAGCGTGCGGCAGACTGGAAACCCGCCCGGCGGCTCGGAACACTGCGGGAGACTATGGTCTTTGCCGTGGGCAACCCGCATGCCCGGCTCATGCTGGTGGGTGAGGCTCCCGGCTATGAGGAAGAACGCCAGGGGGAACCTTTTGTGGGCCCGGCTGGGCAGCTGCTTACCAAAGTGCTCAAAGCCATGGGGCTGCAGCGCAGTGAGGTGTATATTTCCAATGTGTGTAAATTCCGCCCCTCCATGGGTGAGAATCAGGGCACGGCCAACCGCGCCCCCAGCCCGGAGGAACTGGCAGCCTGCCTGCCGCTCATCATGGCCGAAATCCGTGCAATCCGTCCCGCCTGCATTGTGTGCCTGGGCGGCAGCTCGGCCAAGGGGCTGCTGGGGGCTCAGCAGGGGGTAAGCGCCTTGCGTGGCCAGTGGCTCG
This sequence comes from Akkermansia sp., assembly GCA_017521145.1. Lineage (GTDB taxonomy): Bacteria > Verrucomicrobiota > Verrucomicrobiia > Verrucomicrobiales > Akkermansiaceae > Akkermansia. Next base: position 1,142 of record JAFXDR010000201.1, read on the forward strand.
AATGCCAGGGTGTGCCTGTGCGTGTCACTTACCACCCCAGTTACCTGCTGCGCAACGAAGCAATCAGCGCCCGCCGCGCCCTGTGGGAGGATATGCTGGCTGTCATGCAGCACCTCGGCATGCCCATCAGCGAGAAACAACAGCATTATTTCCAATGAAGCCTCTCTGGGTCATTACCTGCGCCATGCTCCTGCTCACAAGCTGCCATGGTATCTACAAGCTGCGGCGCAACGCCGTGGCGGGCGACCCTGCGGCGCAGTATGAATACGGCCGCCGCTTGCTGACCGGGCAGAAAGGAGCCATCCGCTCCTACAAACACGCCTTCCGCTGGTTCTCCAAGGCTGCGGAAAATCGCGAGCCCCGTGCCATGGCCGCCATGGGGCTCTGCTATGAACGCGGCATCGGTGTGAAGCGTTCGCTGGCCAAGGCCCGCAAGTGGTATGCCGCCGCGGTGGATGAGGGAAATGATGACGCCTGCCAGACCCTGGTGCAGATGGAAGCCCGCGCGGGCAATCTGCCGGGGGCTCTGAAATGGCTGGAACGCATGGCCGATGATGATTCGGTGCCTGCCCAGCTTATGCTGGCGCGCATGCACCTGAATGGCACGGCAAAGAATGCAAGTGTATCCGAGGGCATCCGCTACCTGCGCTATGCCGCTATGCAGGGCGATGGCGAGGCCTGCCTTATGCTCAGCACATGCTATGCCACGGGGCGCGGTGTCCCCAGGAACGAGGAACTTATGCTGGGCTGGCTTGTCAATGCTGCCGAGGCTGGCAACCAGACTGCCGTGGAGCTCCTGACCCAGAACTGGAAAGCGAAAGGAAAGGAATAAAATCTGCTTTTTTGAAAAAAAAGCAAAAAAGGACTTGACGCGCCGGGCATCCGGTGGTATATTCCTGCCGCACCCACCAAGGGAGCAAATCAATAAAATCGCGGGATGGAGCAGCCAGGTAGCTCGTCAGGCTCATAACCTGAAGGCCGCAGGTTCAAATCCTGCTCCCGCAACTAAAAATACTGAAAATAACGCGCTGTAGAGGAAGTAACCCCTTTACAGCGCGATTTTTTTGTCTTGTAGGGGCACATATTGCTGTGGTAGCGTGGGGACACAGATAAGCCCACAGGAGGGGACACACCGGGGACACACCTCAAAAGGGGGACACACTTTCAACCTCAACCCCACAGCATACACATATGGCATGGACTGAAACAAGACAGGGCAGCAGCGTTTACGTTGCGTGCTGGAAGCAGGACGGCAAGAAAGGTTAATTTCGAATGCTGCATTTCATGTTTGCCTTCCCCTTGTGTGCGCTAAATGAATGAGGCTGGCTCATTTTCCAGAATGCCGGAATAAGCTTTTTCTATGCGATATCCAGAAAATAATGATGATTGATTGATAATGAATATCATACCTAACTTCAAGCAATCACAATTATCGTAAATAATCAACCTTGAATCTTTTATAAGTCAACGGTTAACCATCCTCTCCACTCCATCGCATAGAAAATGCGATATAATGTGATGCATGAGAGATAGTCGAAGGTTTCTGTTGCATGTAGGAGGGTTGAGGGGGCTTGCCATTCTGATGGTGGTGTTGTTTCATTTATGTCCGCAGTGGTTTTCCAATGGCTTTTACGGTGTTGATGTTTTTTTTGTGATCTCCGGGTATCTGTTATTTTACGGCTGGAGAGATGGGGGTGATTTCACGGTCGTTTCATTCGTGAAAAAGAAGGTTTGGAGAATCTATCCATCCCTTTGCGTCTTAATACTTTTAACTGGTCTTAGCGTTGCTCCTTTTCTATACGACAGTCTCGCCGCTCGGACGTTTGGGAAAAATAGTCTGTATTCACTTCTGGGGTTCTCAAATATTTATTACATCAAGGCATATTCAGATTACTTTGCTGGGGCAGGGGATACCAACGTGAATCCTCTATTGCACACATGGTTCCTTTCTGCTACTATCCAAATGTATCTTTTGTGGGCTGTGGGAGCTACTATACTACGGCATGCGACAAAACGCACGCAGCTGATTTCCCTGATTTTTATTGCGTCGC
>JAFXDR010000202.1 GCA_017521145.1 Akkermansia sp.
AGAAATTTTGATTTTGAATGTGTGAGATTCGCTGTGCTGCGCACAGGGTAACCAGGAACAAGCGCTGAGATTCATCTCAGCGCTTGTTATAATACTCCATGCTGCCGGGAGGCAGCATGCAAATTTCACATTCTGCATTCTGCATTCTGAAATCTGCATTCCCAGGGGTTCTGCGTTCTGAAATCTGCATCAGGCTTCGTATTCTGCCCAGCTGCTGCTGGTTTCCCACACGCGCACCCGCTCCAGGCGCACACAGGGACGCACCGGGTAGGTGCCGTTACCGGCCTGGGCATTTTTGAGCGCAGCGGCGGCGTGCTCGAAGACCACGCGGGCCATGGCCTCGCTGGTGGGGTCTCCTTGCTCGAAGGGGATGATGCGGTCGCCGTAGATGGCGCGGAACTTTTCGTAGTTCGGGTCGGCGGTGTTCATGCACAGCGCGTGGTCGAACTGCTCCAGAAACTCCCCCATCATCTCCTTGATGGCCTTGAAATCCATCACCATCTCGTGGGCATCAAGCGTTTCGGCAGCAAACACCAGCTCTACGCTGCGGGTGTGGCCGTGCGGGAACTGGCAGTTGCCGGGGTGCTTGGAGAGCAGGTGGCCGCTTTCCAGCTCAATGCTCTTGCAGATGCGGTACATTAGTCGCAGATGGGGGTAACACCCTTCTTGATGATGATATTGCCGTACTTGGCAGTCTCACCGGAGATGACACAGGCATAGGCCTGCTTGGCGCGTTCGTAGAAAGCGTAGCGCTCCACGCGCTCGATGGTGCCTTCGTAGCCCATGGCGGCGCGGTATTTGGCCTCCACGGCGGGGTCGAGCGTATCGCCGGGCACGGCTTCCATCATGATGACCGGGGTGGCATAGCTATCCAGCTCAAACAGGGGAATGATGCCCTTCAGGAGCGCATCGGCCCCCAGGCCGTCGGCGCGCACCACGGTGCTGCAGAAGGTGTGGGCAGGGAAGTGGGCATCGGAGATGACGAGTTCATCACCATGGCCCATCTCGGCCAGGATTTTAAGCAGGGTGGGGGATACAACGGGAGAAATTCCTTTTAACATAGCTGCGTTATCTTGCCACACGCACATGCGCGAGTCAACTAAAATAATGAAAGCATGTGGCGCAGTGAGCCACATGCTTTCATGGAAGGGGGGGATTGCCGGCGCTTATTCTGCTGCCACTGGGGTGACCTGCCTGCGCTCGCCATTCACAATGACGGTGACCGGAGCCGGATGCGGTGTGGTGGTGCGGAGCTGGTAGTGCGTTACCTTACCGTTCTTCCATTCCATATCCACCGTGATGTTGCCGCGGGCGCGGATCCCTTTCACGTGGCCATCTGCCCATTCTGCGGGCAGGGCCGGGAGCAGTTCAATGACACTGGCATGGCTCTGGATGAGCATTTCGCTCATGCCGCCGGTCATGCCGAAGGTGCCGTCCATCTGCATGGGAGGATGGTTGCCGAAGAGGTTGTCCAGCACGTTGTAGTGGATGTAGTGCTGCACCATGCTGTAGGCTTTGTCGGCCTCGCGGAAACGCGCCCAGAGCGCGGTGCGCCAGGGCCAGGTCCAGCTGCGGCGGTTGTCCTGGCTGAGTCCGCGGAGCTCCAGGCTGCGCATGGCGGCTTTGGCAAAGTCCGGCGTTTTTTCAAGTGAAATGGAAGTGCCGGGGAACACGCCGATGAGGTGCGAGGTGTGGCGCTGCCCGACCAGTGAGCTTTTCCCATCCTGGAAGGTCTGGCGGTCCACGATCCATTCCTGCAGGTAACCTCCCTTGCCGATGCGGTTGCCCACCAGGCGGTCGCGCTTGGCTGCAAGACCGGCTGCCCATTCGGCATCGACACCCAGGATGGCGGCGGCGCGTACGGTGTTATCGAACAGCTCCCAGATGAGCTGCTGGTCGTGGGCGCAGCCATCTTCCAGCGGGCCCCATTCGTGAGACCAGCCCATGGGGCACACGAGGGCGCCTTCTTTGATTTCGCCCAGCTCGGGATGCTCGGTCACCGTGAGATCCAGCACAGGCGACTTTTCGTTTTTCCGGGTCTTGAGCCCCTTGCCATGCGCCCCGATTTCCTTGAGCTCATCTTCCCAGAAGTGGCAGATGTTCTTGAGAAGGGGGTAAGCGACTTCTTTCAGGTAATTCTTATCCTGCGAATAGAGGTAGCGATCCCAGATATGCAGGGCATACCAGGCATTGACCGGCGGGTTCCATTTAATCCAGCCGCCGCCGCCCCAGGGGTTCTGGGAGATACGGGTGGTCCAGCCGCGCACGTGCTCCCCGAAGTGTTTGCGGGTGCTTTCAGCCAGGGGCTGCTCCATGCTGCGGATCAAGTCAATGAGGGGCTGGTGGCATTCGGCCAGGTTGGCGACCTCGGCACCCCAGTAGCACATCTGGAGGTTGATGTTATTGTGATAATCACAGGCCCAGGGGGCGTGTACCTTGTTGTTCCAGATGCCCTGGAGCGTGACCGGCAGATTGCCGGGCTGGGAGCTCGATATGAGGATATAGCGCCCGTAGTTGTATATGAGTTCCTCAAGGTCAGGGTCGTGCGTCGGTCTGCCCAGCCCATAGCGGCTGCGGTAGGAAAGCAAACGCAGATCCGTGGGGAGTTCAGCCAGGAGCTGAGGGGTTGCGCCCAGATCCAGACTCATGCGTTCATAGTATCCGCTGTAATCTTTCTGGTGTGCTTCGCGAATGGCTTTCAGCTCCTTGCCGGCTGCAGCGCTGAGCACGCGCTTGTTGTGAAGCGCGGGGTCTTCTCCTTTCCAATTGGCGGAGTAGTTCTGCTGGTAGTCGGTTGCCAGACTGATGAGGATTTCCAGTGAATCGGCGTTCTTTACCTCCGCATAGGGGAGCTGGTCTGCGGGAATGTGCGGAACCATGGCATCTTTCCTGCCGCGGTAGCTTACGTGCACGTGCTGTCTGCCGGGGTGAATCCGCAGGGAGCCTCCCCGGGTGCGTACCAGAATGCGCCCTTCGAACACTTCTCCGTTGGCGAGTGTGCCGCGCATGATGATGGTGTTGCCGTTTTCCTGGCTATACTCCACATTGTGGTAGGGTGCCAGGGTAATCCGGGCGGTCAGCGCACCGGGGGTATCTGCCTCGGCTGTGTAAACCAGCACATCATCCGGGCGGCTGGCAAAGCTGCTGCGGCGGTGCTGCACGCCATCCCGCTGGAACTTCGTCACAATCTCGGCTTTCTTCAAGTCCAGGGCGCGCGTGTAATGGGTGGTTTCCGTCTTTTCGCCGTACACGTAGCCTACGTAAAGATTGGCAAAGGGTTGAAAACTCCCGAAATGATCCTTGCCTGCCGTGGGGCCGTATATGTAGTTTGCGCCGTTTTCCGGCGTGTTTGCCCCGCCGGACCACAGGCTGGTTTCATTGAGTACCACGCAATCGAGCTGGTCTCCGCTGTAAACTGTGCCGCCGATGCGACCGTTGCCTATGGGCAGGGTCTGGCTTTCCCAGGTGTCGCGATTGAGCTTGCCGGGCAGGTTGCCGGTAGCGTGTGGGCGGGGAGCCCAGGGAAGAGCTGTGTTCGGCATGCCGGCAGGCTGGGTGTACCATAGATGCTCGTTTGCGGAAAAAGTACTTGCGGAGGCAAAGCCGGTAAGGAGCAGGCAGAGGCTCGTCAGTGTTTGTCTCATGATGAATTTCTGGGGGGATATAAGGGATTGATGCCTGTTTGGCTTGTTTCTGGATTATGTTGCTATGCTATATACCACAGGTGGCAGTGGTGCGGCAACCAAAAACGTTCTCATTATAGAAAAAAATAAGGATGGTAAGTTTTTCGCGTTGACCTGATGGGTGGATATGGTAGAATTGTGCTGTATGAGTACGAATGCACAGAAAGATTTGACCCCCGTTGTGCCGCGAAAATTCCGCTCAGTGTTCTTCATGCTCGTGGCGTGCTTTGCGCTGTGGGGCCTGTTGAACAACATGACGGATAACCTCGTTCCGGCCTTTGAAACCATTTTCGGTATCAAGCCTTCTGAATCTGCCGGTGTGCAGATTTCATTCTATGGTGCCTATGCTGTGCTGGCCATCTTTGCTGCCATGATGGTGGAGGAATTCTCTTACAGAACCGGTGTCCTGGCCGGTCTGGGGTTCTACATCCTGGGTGCTTTGATTTATATCCCCGCCTGCATTGCCCAGAACTTTGACCTGTATCTGCTGGGTATCTTTATCCTGGCCGGTGGCCTTTCTATTCTGGAAACCAGCTGCAATCCCTACGTGCTCTCCCTCGGGCCGGAGAAGACCGCTGTGCGCCGTCTCAACTTTGCCCAGGCTTTCAACCCCCTGGGCTCTCTGGCAGGTATCTTCCTGGCCAAGTACGCCATTCTTGCCAATCTGCAGGGCAACTCCAAGGCCGTGCAGCTCTTCTGGGTCTGCGTGCCCTATGTGGGGCTGATTTCCGTGGCCGCCGTCATCTGGTTCTTCTTTGTGCGTCTCAAGCCTTCGGATGACAGCACCGAGCAGGCGGAACATGATGATTCCATGAAGACGGGCCTGAGCAAGCCGGTGATGATTGGCCTGTACATGCTCTGCATTGCCGTGCCGATTGCCATTCTGGTGCTCATCAATATGCTGTGCGAGAATCCCGGCATCTGGGGGAGCATGGTATGCCAGCTGCTGTTCGTGATGGTGGGTCCCTTCGTCTTCACCCTGCTGCTCAGGAATTACCGCAACATGCTCTGCGAGCTGCTGAGTCTCCCGCGCTACTGGATGGGTGTGGTGGCCCAGTTCTTCTATGTGGGCGTGCAGATTGCCGCCTGGACCTGGCTGAACAAGTACTGCTGCAAGCAGCTGGGCCTTGAATCCGATGTGGCTGCCACCTACTACCTGATTTCGCTCATCCTCTTCATCGCCTGCCGCTGGGTAGCCACCTACTACATGAAGAAGTTCAACCCGGCCAACATGATGTCGCTGTTCGCCCTGGTGGCCATTGCCTGCTGCGCCGGTACCATGTACCTGCCCAGCGATGTGCTGTTCAGCGTAGGCGGGCTTCCGTTCTCGGCTAATATCATCTGCCTCATCCTCATCTCCGGCGGCATGAGCCTCATGTTCCCGACCATCTACGGCATTGCCCTGGGCGGTCTTAACTCCCGCATCGTGAAGCTGGGTGCTGCCGGCCTCATCATGGCAATTCTGGGTGGTGCCATCATCACACCGTGGATGGGCTCCATCATCGAGAGCTCCGAGAGCATCTGGTTCTCCCTTGTTCCCGGCTTCGATTCCACCTGGGATGCCGCCCTCAAGACCTCCGACCAGGCAGTGCGCGCTTCTTTCATCGTGCCTGCCATCTGTTTCTCGGTAGTGCTGCTCTACAGCCTCATCTTCCGCAAACCCACCACTTCTTCCGATAAATAATTTAACCCAAACCAAACGTATATGAAGTACGATACATTACCCACCATCGGGATCCGCCCCACGATTGACGGCCGCCGCCTCGGTGTCCGTGAGTCTCTGGAGGATCAGACCATGAACATGGCCAAGGCCGCTGCTGCCCTCATTGAGGCCAACGTGACCCATGCCAACGGCCAGCCCGTCAAGTGCATCATTGCCGATACCACCATCGGTGGCCCGGCTGAAGCCGCCGCCTGCAACCAGAAGTTTGCAGAGAACAACGTGGGTTGCTCCCTCATCGTGACCCCCTGCTGGTGCTACATCACCGAAACCTTTGAGACCGATGCCACCACCCCCAAGGCTATCTGGGGCTTCAATGGCACCGAGCGCCCCGGCGCTGTGTACCTGGCCGCCGCCCTGGCCGGCTACGCCCAGAAGGGTGTGCCCGCATTCTCCATCTATGGTCACGACGTGCAGGATGCCGATGACACGACCATCCCCGAGGACGTGGCTGAAAAGATTCTGCGCTTTGCCCGCGCCGGTCTCACCGTGGCCACCCTGCGTGGCAAGGGCTACCTTTCCATTGGTGGCTGCTCCATGGGCATTGCCGGTTCCATTCTCGACCACTCATTCTGGGAAGCCTACCTCGGCATGCGTGTGCAGCCGGTTGATATGACCGAAGTGCGCCGCCGCATGGAGCTGGGTATCTACGACAAGGCCGAGTTCGAGCTGGCTATGGAGTGGGCTAAGAAGTATGTGAAGATTGGTCCGGACCGCAACCGCCCCGACCTGGTGCTCTCCCCCGAGGAGAAGGAACGCACCCTGCGCGAAAGCATCCTCATGACCATCATCTTCCGCGACATGATGCACGGCAACCCCTACCTCAAGACCATCGACCGCGAGGAAGAGGGCCTGGGCTTCAATGCTATCTGCGGTGGCTTCCAGGGCCAGCGCCACTGGACAGACTTCTACCCGAACGGCGACATGGCTGAGTCCATCCTGAACAGCACCTTTGACTGGAACGGCCCGCGCGAGGCCATTCCCTTTGCTACGGAAAATGATGCCATGAACGGCGTGTGCAT
>JAFXDR010000203.1 GCA_017521145.1 Akkermansia sp.
GCGGGCAGCTTGCATGAGTGCGCGGCGGTAGTGGTGCCCTTCGGTGGTCTTGATGGCGAAAGGCAGTTCACTACGCAGCTCCAGCAGACGCTGCCATAGCTTTTCCAGTTCGTCCGCGCCGGGGAGTTCGTCCAATGTAGCTCGCCCGGTGGGGACCAGCAGGAAGACGCTCCATACATCCGGCTGAATTTGCTTAAGCAGGTCCGCGAATTCCTCCAGCTCCGGCAGGGTGGTGCGGGAAATGGTGGTGTTGATCTGCAGCTGGATGCCGGCTTCCCTGGCCATGCGTGCGGCCTGAAGGGTGCGCTCGAAGGTGTGCGGCACGCGACGGAAGGCATCGTGTGTTTCCTGAGTGGCGCCGTCCAGGCTCAGGCTCAGACTGACCACGCCGGCGGCACGCAGTTTGTGGAAATCGGTGTTGATAAGGCGGTTGGTTGCCGCCGGACTGAGCGCTACGCGGAGTCCCCTGGCGGAGGCTCTTTCAATAATATCGAAAATATCGCGCCGCATCATGGGGTCGCCGCCGGTGAGTACCAGCATGGGTGGTGCCAGTTCGGCAATTTCATCCACCAGCTTCATGGCTTCTTCGTGGCTGAGTTCCTGCGGGTGAGCCTGGGGCTGGGCTATGGCGCGGCAGTGCCGGCATGCCAGGGCACACGCTCGTGTCACCTCCCAGAAGAGGATGAACGGGCGTTCGGCAAAATCGCACATCTGTGGGTGTTTCGGTGCAGGCACGCGCGCATTGTACACGCTCGCGCTATCCTTGACAAGTCCGTATTTCATATGGTTGGAGACGAGTTTGTCAGCTTTTTTTAGAAATAAGTGACAAAAAACTTGACAGGAACATGCAATTGCTGTATCTTGCCTGCCCGTTCCCGGACAATTTATCAACAACAATACAATTATCATGCGTTCCGTATCTGTACGTAAAGGTGAACCGATCGATCGCGCTCTGAAGCGCCTTAAGACCAAGCTCGACACCGAGGGTATCCTCGAGGAGATGCGCCGTCGCCGCGCTTTCGAGAGCCCCATGGATGAGAAGCGCCGCAAGGCCCGCTCCGCCAGCAAGCGCAACAAGGTGAAGTGGCACTTCACCAACAAGGAGGAGATTCCGGCTGCTGCCGTGACCCCCGCTGCTGTTGAGGCCTAACCCCATTCGTTCGGGAATATTTACAGGAAGGGATGAGCTGTCGAGCTCGTCCCTTTTTTGTTGTCAGTTTGTTTCCGGGAGCTTGAAGAGCGCGGGCCTGTCTGGTATGATGCGCCATATGGCAGAAGTGAAACAGAAACCCCGATTTACGGAGAGCCTTCCCGGTCGCATGGCGGGGTGGCTGCTGGCGGCATTATGGATTTTTTCCATGTCGGGGGTGGATTCGCACTCTTTCAGCGCCTATCCCACATGTGTGGTGCTGCTGGTCGTGCTGTTGCTGGCCGGGGTGGGTATCCTCGCAGGATATCGTCTGGTGAGGATGAGCTGGCTGGGCTGGTTTACCCTGGCTGCTGCCGGGTATTTCCTGATTCGCTGCGTGAATAGTTATGCCGTGACGGATTCTTATGAGGATGAAGCCATTATTCTGGGGGGTATTGTCTATTATGTGGCGGGGGTGTATGTGGCCCAGAATCAGCGCTACTCGAGTCTGTTCTTTGTGCTTGGACTGGCGCTTGTGCTTAATATAGTGGCATTCTGGGCAACAAAGCAGCCGTGGTTCTGCCTGGAATGGACGGGACGCGCTCTGGATACTCCGGAGGGAAGAAACAGTGTGCCTATGACCCTCTTCATCTACAAGAATTTTGCCGGATTCTTCCTGGTGACGGCTGGTCTGGCGCTTGGTGCCTGGAGCTTGTGGGTTCAAAGGGGAACGTGGCGTGTGGTTTGTCTGTTGCTGTCTGTGGGGGCTGTGGTGCTTTCTTTCTTCTGCAGTACCCGGGTACCCTATGTTATGCTGCCTGTTGCTCTTGTTGTGATGTGGGGGCTGGATTTGATGATTCAACTCTATTCTGGCAGGAAACCCGGGAGGGTGGCTTGCCTGGTTGGTTTCTTTTTTCTGCTTGTGTTACTGATTGCTTGCTATGATTTGTTTTTCGGAAATACCATAGGCATGCTTTTTGATAATGCTGACTCGCACATGCGCTACTGTTTCTGGGCTTCGGTGTGCGAGGTGATACCTCATACCCCGGCCTGGGGGTGTGGGGCTGGTGCTACGGAATGGGAGATTATACCATATAGTGACATCTGGCAATTACCCAATTATGCTCATAATGATTATCTGCAGGTGTGGGTGGATTATGGTGTCATTGGTGTGGTGCTGGTGCTTGCCTTGATTATTTCTCATACAATGCAGGCCTTTCGTTGCATAGCCTCGGAGCAGGTGGAAATTAAGCGCCGTTCTCTAGTTGCTGCTGCTTTTATTGTTGTCCTTTTGCTGGCTGCATATGCCACGGCAGATTTTCCATGGCATTCGTACGCACTTGTGTGCATGGGGGCTTTTGCCTGTGGTATCCAGGCATCTCCTTTTGTTCATGAGCGCGGTGGGTGGTTTTCTTCTGCCCGGTGGACCCCGGGGTCTTCATCGGCCTTGGTTCAGGTAAAGGCCCAGCAGGGATGGGGGAAATGTTTGCTAATGGGGATTCTTCTCGCACTTGTTGCATTCAATGCAGATTTAGGGGGCAATCTTCGGTATGCGTGGCTTGCGCAATGGGAATATAACCGCCTGAGTCAGCCGGGGACTGACCCGAAACATTGTGCCCGGAGAACCTGCATCGCAGAATTGCTCCCGCATTACCCTTGCCCTGCGTTGATGGATACGTATTATGAAGCGCCCTTGTATGAAAGGAATTTTCAGGAGCAGGAACGATTACTCTCCATTGCGCTGGCGGCCAACCCAAAACAGAGATTTACAGCTGTGATGCTGGCGGACGTGCTGGACCGTCAGGGCAAATATGAAGCAGCAGAGAAACTGATGCGTTCTTCGTATGGAGAGGATGCCATGGAGGGGCGACATACTGCAAATTGGCAGGCCTACTATACGCACCATTTGCTGCAATGGGGGCGCAACGAAATGAACCGAGGTCACTTGCAACGTGCTTGTTCGATCCTGGATTATGCTACGGCTATTCACAAAAAACGACGCATTTCTTTTAATCTTCAATACCGCAGTAGCAGGCAGCATTGGCTCAAGATGGTAAGACTAACAAGTATCTGGAGGAACTGATTCGGAATGCCAGTACGGATTTACGCCTGATGAAGCAAATCGGGATTCAGCCGGACGACAGCTGGCAGGAGCCTCTGGAGCCTGGTGGTCGTCCTTCTTTGTACCGTTCCTGGGTTAAAAAGGTGGATAAGTAGAGGCCTGTTCATCGGAAAATCAAAAAAAATATCATCCATAAGTGTTTTCCGCTTGCAAAAGCAAAAAAAAAATGCAATATAAAAGAAATCCGCGTTAGCGGCACCAGACTTTACTGACGTTATGAGTACTCCTCCTCTTCCTCCGACTCCTCCGCGCCCGGTTCCTCCCACGGCTCCCGTTCCTCCTGTGGCCCCGCGTCCTGTGCCGCCTACGGCTCCGCGTCCTGCAATGCCGGCCGCTCCTACGGCTCCGATTGCTCCTCGTCCCGCTGCCGTTCCTCCTTCTGCTCCCCGTGCCGCCGCCACTGTGCCGCTGGCTCCGGCTGCTCCTGCAGCTCCGGCCGCTCCCGCAGCTCCGGCTCGTCCTGCAGCTCCGGTGCCTCCCACCGCTCCGCGCATGACTCCGACCATGCCGCTGCAGGTACCCACTCGTCCCATCATGCCTTCTGCACCGGCCGCACCTGCCGCCCCAGCAGCACCCGCTGCGCCGGCCGCTCCGGCAGCCGCTCCGGTTCCTGCCTCTACACCGGTGACCCCTGCAGCCACCCCCACGGCTACCACTGCTATGCCCACCGCTACGGCTCCGCTTCCCGGCAAGGCCACCAAGCCTGCTAAGCCCGGTATGAAGCCTGGTTCCAAGCCCGGAGCCGGCAAGACTGGCACCAAGAAGAAGAAGCAGGTGGAAGTTATCGAAGAAGAGGAAGAGACCAAGCCCACGCATCCCACCGTTCTGGTGGTGACCATCATTGCGCTGCTTGCTGCTCTTTACTTCGGCTACCAGCAGTATGGTATCGATACCACTTTCGGTCGCGTGAGCGAACCCACTTTCGGCTGGCCGGCTGACGGCTCTGATGCCGGTGGCGATATGGCCGCCGAGGAGGAGCCCGCTGAAGACGAAGGTGGTGATGAGGAAGAAGAATCCGAAGAAGAAGAGTAATTTTTCAACGGAAAGCTCCTTTCGGGTGTCCTACCACTCACCATGGCATTACAGATTACAGACAGCGACTTCGCCGCGGAGGTTCTCGAAAGCCCCGTGCCGGTTCTGGTGGATTTCTGGGCTCCCTGGTGTGGTCCGTGCAAGATGATTTCACCCATCGTGGATCAGATTGCGGTGGAACTCGCCGGGCAGGCCAAGGTCTGCAAGGTGAATGTGGACGACGCTTCCACCCAGGAGCTCTGCAACCACTACAACATCCGCTCCATTCCCACGCTCATGTTTTTCCGCGGTGGTGAATTGGTGGATACCGTGGTGGGGGCTACTTCCAAGGAAAACCTGGTGGCCCGCCTGCGCGCCTGCATGTAATCCTGCCACCGCATGAACCCGTAAAACATTTTCAACGCCGCCGGTGGTCACCATCCGGCGGCGTTTTTCAGACTCACAAACAACACAAGACAAAACATATGGCACTCAAAGAAGTAACCGAGAGCACGTTTGAGGCAGAAGTCCTCAAGTCCCCCGTACCCGTCCTGGTAGATTTCTGGGCAACCTGGTGCGGCACCTGCAAAATGATGATGCCTGCTGTGGAGCAGGTAGGCGCTGCCATGGCTGCCGAGGCCAAGGTGGTGAAGGTTGATGCCGGCCAGCCTGCCGGCCAGGCCATTGCCGTGCGCTATGGCGTGCGTTCGCTGCCCACTTTCATTATTTTCAAAGGCGGCGAGGTCGTGAACACCATTACCGGCATGACCACCAAGGATAAGCTCATCGCGGCCATCAAGGCTGCGTGAGAGTACGCCTGCTTCCTTTTCGGAGAGCATTGCCGCTCAGGCGGCAATGCTCTTTTTCTTGCCTGCGGATGTTATTTCTGGTAGAATATGCCGCATGAAAGCAACCACTCTGATGGCTCTTGCATGTGCCTTGCTCCCCGTGAGCCTGGCGGATGTTCCCGCGCATTTCTCCGACCGCGCCAAGGAATTGCTTGCGGATTCCGTTTCCCTCACCCCCACGGAGCACCCGCTCAACGTGGTGTATTTCCTGGGGAATGACAACGAGCCGGTGGCTGATTACGAGCGCCGCCTCAGCGAGCTGATGCTCTATGTGCAGCAGTTCTATGCCAAGGAAATGACCCGCAACGGATTTCCCGGCCGCAGCTTTGGTCTGGAGCGCCTTGAGAACGGCAATGTGAAGCTGCACCTGGTGCGCGGCAAGCAGCCTTCCCGAGAGTACGGCTACGGTCAGGGGCATAATGCCTGCCTGGCCGATATCAGGGAATACGCCGCCGCGAATCCCGGAGCACTGCGCAGCGAGCACATCCTCGTCATCATGCCTTCCTTTTACAATGAGGAATACAACGACATGAGCCCCGGTGGGGTGCCGTTCTACGGCCTGGGGCGTAACTGCTTTGCACTCGACTACGCCCACTTCGATATCAAGCACCTGGGGCAGAATACACCCGAAGGCCGCCTGCTCACCAAGTGGCTGGGTGGTCTGGCTCACGAGCTGGGGCATGGCCTCAACCTGCCGCACAATGAGGCCACCGTGACCGATAAAGCCGCCATGGGTACCCCGCTGATGGGGGCCGGCAACTACACCTTCGGCATGACTCCCACCTATCTTACGCTCAATTCTGCGCGCCTGCTCGACCGCTGCCAGGTCTTTGCTCCCGCCGGGGATAAGACGGAGTTCTACGCCTCCTGCCCCAAACCGGAAATCCAGGCAGCCAGCCTCAAGTGGGAGGGCGATGCTCTGGCACTGGCCATCACCTGCACCGGCTGCGATTATGTGAACGTCCTGGTGCAGGACCCGCCCTATATCGTGAACCGGGACTACGATGCCGTGGCGTTCTGCACGGAGCGCGTGGCAGAGAACCAGTACAAAGTCACCATTCCCCTTGCGGAACTGGCGGCCCGGCAGAACACCGGCAAGGCAGAGCAGGGCATCGATGTGCTCCTTGTTCAGCCGAACGGCAACCGCTACCGCTGGCGCACCGTGTTCGACTGGTCGAAACTCAAGCCCGGCGATTCCATCCCCATGAACCCCGCCGAGAACTTCTGGGGCGGATATTAAAACGGAAAGTTTAAGCAAGCAAAAATGCCTGAGAGTATCTCAGGCATTTTTTTATGTACCATGTCGCCGGGAGGCGACATGCGAACTATTCATTCTGCATTCTGAAATCTGCATTCCCTCAGGCTGGCTGCTGCTGGGTGATGCAATGAATCGCGCCACCCTCAATCACCAGACGCCGGGCATCAATACCCACCACGCGGCGCCCGGGGAAAGCCTCGCGCAAAATACCCAGTGCGCGGTCATCCTCCCGCGGCTGCATGAAGATGGGCACAATCACGCTGCCATTGCAAATCAGGAAATTCGCATAGCTGGCCGGCAGCTGTTCCAGACGCCAATCCTGCGCTACCAGCGGCTGCGGCATGGGCAGGGGGATGACCTCCACCCGGTGCCCGCCAGGCGTGCGCAAATCCTGCAGGCGTTCATTATTCTCAGCCAGCGCGCGGTAATGCGGCGAGCGTGCATCCGGCTCCACAATGGAAACCACCGCCTCCGGGTTCACAAAGCGCACCATGTCATCAATGTGGCCATCCGTATCATCGCCCTCAATCCCGCAGCCCAGCCAGAACACGTGCGTGGTGCCCAGCAGACGGTACATCTCTGCCTCTACCCCGGCCTTCGTACAGCC
>JAFXDR010000204.1 GCA_017521145.1 Akkermansia sp.
AACCACGCTGGTGGACGAGATGCTCAAGCAGGGCGGCGCCTACCGCGAGAATCAGGAGACGGTGGATCGCGTTATGGACTCCAATGACTTGGAGCGTGATCCTTCTTGTAGGTGCCGGCCACCGGGTGCTGGAAGCGGGTGGGGTTGGTGGAGTTGCCGGTGATGGAAACGTCCACGCCCTCAAGCCACATGATGGCCACGCCTTCGCGCACATCATCGGCGCCGTAGCAGTTCACCTTGGAGCGCTCGCCGTCGGAGAATGCCTTCTTGCTCACCACTTCCACCTTGCCGGTGGCGTAGTCGAACTTGGTCTGGCAGTAGGTGAAGCCGTTGATACGGGAGATGATGTAGGCAGCATCCTTGCCAAGGCCGTTCAGAATGACGCGCAGCGGCTTCTGGCGCACCTTGTTGGCGGAACGGGCAATACCGATGGCGCCTTCAGCGGCGGCAAAGGACTCGTGACCAGCCAGGAAGCAGAAGCATTCGGTCTCCTCGCGCAGCAGCATGGCAGCCAGGTTGCCGTGGCCCAGACCCACCTTGCGGTCATCGGCCACAGAGCCGGGAATGCAGAAAGCCTGCAGGCCTTCACCGATAGCCTCGGCGGCGTCAGCGGCTTTGGTGCAGCCCTTCTTGATGGCGATGGCGGCACCTACGGTGTAGGCCCAGCCGGCGTTCTCGAAGGCAATGTTCTGGATACCGCGCACGATTTCGCGCACGTCGATACCCTTGGCAAGGCAGACCTGCTCGGCTTCCTCGCAGGAGTTGATACCGTACTGAGCAAGAACCGGGAGGATCTGGTCGATACGACGGGAATAAGATTCAAAAAGAGGCATAATCTTGTTCTATATTTAGGGGTTCTTTACTCGTGGCGGGGGTCGATGTACTTGGCGGCATCAGCAAAGCGGCCATAGGAGCCGGTGTGCTTCTTCACAGCCTCGTTGGCATCCATGCCCTTCTTGATGTCTTCCATCATCGGGCCCATCTTCACATACTGGTAGCCGGTGATTTCACCATCGGCATCCAGAGCGAGCTTGGTGATGTAGCCTTCAGCCAGCTCCAGGTAGCGGGCACCCTTGGCCAGCGTGCCATAGAGCGTACCAGTCTGGGAGCGCAGGCCCTTGCCCAGGTCTTCCAGACCAGCACCGATGGGCAGACCGCCTTCGGAGTAGGCGCTCTGGGTGCGGCCGTACACGATCTGGAGGAAGAGTTCGCGCATGGCGGTGTTGATGGCATCGCACACGAGGTCGGTGTTCAGAGCCTCGAGCACGGTCTTGCCGGGAAGGATTTCAGAAGCCATGGCGGCGGAGTGGGTCATGCCGGAGCAGCCGATGGTTTCGACGAGGGCTTCCTGGATGACGCCCTGCTTCACATTGAGGGTCAGCTTGCAAGCACCCTGCTGAGGAGCGCACCAACCCACACCGTGGGTAAGGCCGGAGATGTCCTCAATCTTGGTGGATTGCGTCCAGGCACCCTCCTGGGGGATGGGGGCGGGGCCGTGATTGCAGCCCTTCTTGACGCAACACATCTGTTCGACTTCGTGTGTGTACTGCATAATGTGTGATTATGTTATGTTGGAAAAATGCTCGGCACCAGTGCCACGCACCGGTGATACCTTGCTGCCGCCATTATAACGCTTTTTCCGGAATATGCGAGCACAAAAGTGCTTGCAGAACACAAAAAAACACCTCACCAACCCGGCTGATACAGTCGGGTTGGCAGGTGCATGCGGCAAAAGCCGGGGAGCGAGGCTCAGCCGTTCACGCCGTAGCGGGCGGCAGAGCCAAGCTGCTCCTCAATGCGCAGCAGGCGGTTGTACTTCGCCAGACGGTCTGCGCGGGAGAGCGAGCCGGTCTTGATCTGCCCGGCATTGGTGGCTACTGCCAGGTCGGCAATGAAGCTGTCCTCCGTCTCGCCACTGCGGTGGGAGATAACAGCCGTGTAGGCATTTGTGGTAGCGAGGCGCACGGCTTCGAAAGTCTCGCTCAGCGAGCCGATCTGGTTGAGCTTCACCAGGATGGAGTTGGCTACTCCGCGGTCAATGCCCTTGCGCAGGAAGTCCACGTTGGTCACGAAGAGGTCGTCACCCACCAGCTGGCAGCGCCCACCCAGGGTGTTGGTGAGGTGCTTCCAGCCATCCCAGTCGTTCTCAGCGCAGCCGTCCTCAATAGAGATGATGGGGTAGCGGCGGATGAGGTCTTCATAGTACGAGGTGAGCTCCGCAGCGGTGAGTTTGTCGCCCGTGCTCTTCCTGAATACGTAGAGACCGCTTTCGGCATCATAGAATTCAGAGCTGGCCACATCCAGCGCCAGGGCTACTTCCCTGCCCGGTTCATAACCGGCGGCGGTAATGGCTTCCACTATGGTATCCAGCGCTTCATCTGCGCTGTGCAGGTTGGGAGCATAGCCGCCTTCATCACCCACAGCGGTGCTCAGACCCTTCTTGCGCAACACCGCAGCCAGTGAGTGGAATACCTCGGCCCCGCAGCGCAGCGCTTCGCGGAAGCTGGGCAACCCGCGGGGAATAATCATGAACTCCTGGAAATCGATGGGCGCATCGGAGTGAGCCCCGGCATTGAGCACATTCATCATGGGCACGGGCAAAATATGGGCATTCGGCCCGCCCAGATAGCGGTAGAGCGGTTGCCCGGTAGCCCAGGCGGCTGCACGCGCCGTGGCCAGCGAGACAGCCAGCACCGCATTGGCCCCCACGCGGCTCTTGTTCGGCGTGCCGTCCACCTCCCGCATGCGGGCATCCACCGCTATCTGGTCAGTGGCATCCATGCCTGCCAGGGCGGCGGCCAGCTCTGTGTTGGCATAATTCACCGCCTTGAGTACCCCTTTTCCACGGTAGCGGTTCTTATCGCCATCGCGCAGCTCGCAGGCTTCATGCTCACCGGTGGAAGCGCCGCTCGGCACCGAAGCATGCCCGAAGGCTCCCCCGGCCAGCGTCACTTCTGCTTCTACGGTCGGATTCCCGCGGGAGTCCAGCACCTCCCGGGCGTGTATCTTTGTTATGCTTGTGTTCATATTTGTTAGCCCTTTCTAACTTTCGTCTGGCGGTAGTATACACCATCCCGATTCGTTATGCAAGCTTTTTCTCTATAATTTTTGTAGGTTTTTAAATTTCTGACCAATTCCAACACAGCAACAAGCATCTGCGGCGTTGTAATCAGAATGACACCAGCGCGTATACGCCTATTTTCTGTACACATATGATCTTTCCTGCTATAGTTTCAGCATGAAATGGAAATGCGCCACGCCCGGCAGCACCACGCGGATGATGCTGATTCATGCCAATGGCTCGCCGCTGCTCGTTCTGAACAAGTGGGAAATCGCGGCGGATGACACCATCCGCCGGCGGCAACACGCCAGCCACTGCACCCTGAGCCTGCCCCGATCCGATTATGACCGGCTGCAAATCCTCATCCCCCCGCCTGAACCCTGAACCATACCTTACACCTTATGCTATACATAATTCTCACTCCTGTTCTCTGCGTCATCTATAATAAACTCATCTTTCCCCGACTGGGGAAATGGCGGTTTCACCTGACGCTGGCACTGGCACTGCTGGGGGCAGCAGCTCTGGGTATCAGCTTCATGCTGGAGGGCTTTCTCATGTTCCAGGTGGAACTCATCGGCCTGATAGCATGCTGTATGCTGGGGCTCAACATTATAGTCAACCTGGAAGAGTGGCAGCAGCTGCGCCGCCAGCAACAGATTGCCTCCCTGCCCGCCCGCAACCATAAAACAGCCACAGATACATTCTCCCTCTGCCGCGAGGATATGCTGGCGAACTTCCGCGAACTGGCAGATAAGGACGAGCTCGCCACCTGTGACCCCGAGCATGATTTCCTGGCGTGGAATGATGCTCAGGGAAGTGATATCCGCATACACCTGCTGCCGGAGAATGACTGGGTTGCCCTGCTCTACCTCACCCCTTACGAACTGCGCGACAGCGAAATAAAGGCCGCCTGTGAAAAGGCGGGCGTTCCCTGTCCCAAGGCATTGCTCAGCATGGCGCCCTCCGGTCTGGTTACCTGCCGCGGTGGAGAGCTCCGCATCACCCCCGCCTCCCAGAAAAAACGCTTCGATGAACTGCGTACCCAGGTGCTTGCCCCGCGCGAGGCGTTTGCTACCTGGCTGCGCGACTACACAGAAGAAGGCTGATTCCTCC
>JAFXDR010000027.1 GCA_017521145.1 Akkermansia sp.
CGGGGCTGCCGATGTATTCCACCAGGTCGTAGCAGCGGCCGGTGAGCTCGCCGAACTTCTTCATGGCCTTCTTTACGATACCGGGCACGGCGTTGTAGAAAGCGTTGACGGTTTCGCGGCCCTGGAAGTACACGTCCGGGTTCTGGGCAGTACCGCGGATGACGGGGGCATCCGGGGTAAGGGCGCGGGCGTGGAAGGCATCAACCAGATCCTGGTCAATCATGCCGCGCAGCTGCTCGTCGGTGATGTCGGCAATCTTGCCCACTTCGTGAGAGGTGCGGAAACCATCGAAGAAGTTGATGAAAGGCACGCGGCTTTCCAGGGTGGCAGCGTGTGCAATGGCGGCCATATCCGGGGCTTCCTGGGTGGAGGCACCGCAAAGCATGGCGAAGCCGGTGGAGCGGGCGCTCATCACGTCGCTGTGGTCGCCGAAGATGGAAAGACCCTGGGCGGCCAGGGCGCGGGCTGCAATGTGGAAGACGCAGGGAGTCAGCTCGCCGGCAATCTTGAACATGTTGGGAATCATGAGCAGCAGACCCTGGGAGGCCGTGAAGGTCGTGGCCATGGAGCCGGTCTGCAGCGCGCCGTGCACGGCACCGGCAGCACCTGCCTCAGATTCCATCTCTACGATGCTGGGGACCGTGCCCCAGAGATTCTTGCGATCTACAGCGGTCCAGGCTTCTGCAGATTCACCCATCGGCGAGGACGGGGTAATCGGGTAGATAGCGGCCACTTCAGAGCAACGGTACGCTACGGAGGCTACGGCCTCGTTGGCGTCAATAGTGCTGTATGTTGTGTTCATGTTGGTACAATGTTCAGGAAAATGTTGCTATGGGTAGACAGTACACCCATGGCGTGAAATACTGTTTTCACGAGCCATATACTACACCCGCAAGAGGGCAAAAGCAATCAAAAACGGCGGAATAGAACCGAATTTTCCAATTGTCAGGCGGCAATCGCCAATCAGAATAGTCTCTTTTCCTTATCGGCCTCAGTACCTTCCAGATAGCGTACATAGCGGCTCACACCTGCGCCATAGGGCGAGGAAAGGCGGATATCGGCCTCGCTGTCTTCCAGTCTGGAGGAGCTGCGCAGCCAGTTGAAGAAAAGGTAGAGCCCGAACAGCCCAGCCAGGGTGCCCAGCGGATAGAGAATGGAAGCCAGTACCACCGGGTCCTGGGCAAGTTCCAGAATGCGGTCGCGGGTGCTGCGTTTCTTGTTCTTGTTGTCTTCCTTGAAATCAATGCCGATGAGGGGCATCTTGCCGCCTGTGGTGACGGTCACGGGTTTGAAATCGGCCGCAATGGGGGTGATGAGCCTGCTGAGACAGCGCAGGGCATCCATGAGCCCGGTGGCACTGCCATCGGCCGCGGCGCTGCGCACGCTCTGCAGCCATTCGTGGCGCTGGGCATCAGCCGGTCTGATTTCCTGGTACCCCAGCTCGATAGCGGCAGGGTTACCCGTAGGGTAGCGCATGAGCACGGCGTATTCGCAGGGCTGGGCAGTGGCAGTCACCAGCATGTCTACTGCCAGTTCGCTGGGGATTTGCTGCCCGCCTTTGAAGACGGATACGTAGATGCGGAATCGGGCATTGGCATTCAGGGTGCGCAGTACGTGTTCCACGTCTTCTCGCTCCACTGTGGTGAGCAGCCCCTGAGGGTCGTTCAGGCCGGAGCCCTGCTTTTGCGGGTGGATGTAGAGGTCGCTGTAGCGCCCCAGGATGCGGGTATCGCTTTCCTCCGGTTTTTCCGGGGGACGGGTACGGGGCAGCTGGCGGGCCTGCTGGCGGCGCAGTTCGCGCTGCTGGCGCAGGCGTTCCTTGCGGCGGGCTTCCTCGGCCTTGATTTCTTCCGGCGTGGGTTTGGCCGGGAACAGGGAAACATAGCCTGTGATGAGTTCACCCGCCATCAGGTGGCGGTAATCTTCTGCCCGCCAGTGGGGTAAATCGCCATCTGCCGGTGGTTCAGACGGGGCTACCTGCGGGGCTTCGGTCACGGGGGGCGGAGCCGGTGTTTCAGCCTGGGTGCTGCCAGCAAACAGCATGCCGAGTGCGGAGAGCAGGGCAATTGCTTTCTGAGCGCGGCGCAGGCGGCGGTTCACACTGCGGGCATTGGCAGAAATGCGGCGTGCGGCGGCACGCATCACGCGTTTGAGCCCGGCCACCATGGCGCGCTCGCGGAATTGCAGGCGCGCGCATTTGATGCAGGTGTTGATGCGGTCGGGGTCAATGAAGGGGTCGAGCTTGTAGCCCCAGGAGAAGCAGGCCATTTCCAGCTGCACATCCATGACCAGTACGAGCATCCATTCGTGCTTCACGGGCGGGGGCAGGGGGTGCAGCGCATCCATCACGTAATCGCGCACAGCCTGCCAGGCATGGATAAACCAGCCCTGGCGGGGTTCTTCCTGCTGGCGGCGTTCGCCGGGGCGGCGCTCGCGCAGCTCAGCATCTTCAATGGCTTTGTGCAGTTCGCGCTTGCCGAAGGAGGGGTGGTGGATGCGGGCGTGGTTCAGAATCCAGTGTGCGTGGGTGCGCAGCTCCTGCACCTGCCCTACATCAGTTATATAAATGCAGAGCGCCACCGGGCGGATGCGGCGTTCCAGACGCTCCAGCGTGCGCATCAGCTCAATGCGTTCCTGGTGGGTCAGGGAACCAGCGGCATCTACCACGCGGGTGAATTCCACCTGACCGTAGCCGAAAATCTCATCTGCCTGGCTGATATCGTATCCGCAGGCCGGGCACTGGTCTTCAGCACCGGCGTGGATGGTGGCAGAGCATTTCGGGCATATGGGCATCGCATCAGTTATATCTGGTTTTCCTATCCAGGTGAAGATTTATTATTGTCATTGTTGGCGATAGGCAGGAAGCACAGCATCCTCCCGTATGATGACATACGGGAGGATGGTGAATCTGCTGCTGTGAGTTATTCGTCAGAATGTGTATCCGACGCCCACGTTGACATGGCATTCGGTGGCGTGGTCACGCAGTTCGATTGCGTAGTCAGCGTAGGCATCCCAGGCATCATTGAGCTTGACCGTGGTGCCCAGGTTGAACTTCACTGCATCGCGGCCAGGCATGCAGGCTCTATCGGTGAGGCTGCCGCGGCCACTGGCGGTGACGGTGGGTGTGTCCCGCGTGAGATCGTTCAGGTAGGAGACACTGGCATAGGGAGTAAAGCGGCCAATGGTCTTGCTGACCCCCAGCCCCAGTTTCAGGGTCAGTTTCCTGTAATCCTCATCGGCCGAGTAGCGGGCATGGGCGGCTCCATCGCGCTCAGTGAAGCTATCCATGGAGGCGTGCAGGTATTCCAGCCCGGCAAACGGAGTGAATACCCAGTCATTATCGGTAACAATGTTACGGGAGAGCGTGGCGCTGAGCATCCAGGCTTCGGAATCCCATTCGCCGGTGGCGTTGCTGCCCGTGCGCAGGTGGCTGCGTGTGCTTTCGTTCTCGAACCAGCCATGGGCGGCAAAGAGGTGCAGCTGCATCTTATCCAGCAGCCCCTTGGAGCGGAACTGGTGCGTGCCGTAAAGCCCGAGCATCCGGCCATCCTGTTCAATTTCTCCGCCGGTGTAAAATTTGCTGCCGCGTGAAACCTCATTCTCACCCCGGCTGAGGCCGAAGGTGACACCGGCCAGAGTTCTGTCAGTAAAGGCGTAATCCACGCCCACGGCACCACCCTGGCTGGTGTAGTTGTACCCGGTGCGGTTGGCATTGGTCTCCACGCGGTGGAAGGCGCTCAGCGCACTGCCCCAGGTGCGGGTGGTTCCTCTGGCACGCAGGGCGGCCTGTTTTTCGGCCAGGCTGCCGAAGCTCAGCAGGGTTTCGCCTGCGCTCACCAGGGTGTTGGCAATGCGCACCGGCTCACCCAGTTCTTCAATCGGCATGTTGTCTGCCACAAAAATCATACCTGTGGAGAACAGCCGGGTGGTATCCCAGAACAGACCGGTGTCCAGATCGGGCAGAGTGGTGGTATCAAAGGTGTAGGTGCCGCTCAGCCCGGCCAGGTTGCCGGTGAAAAGCGTGATGCTGGCTCCTTGCTGGAAGTCTGCATTCATGTCCGCTTTCGTGGTGTCGGCATAGCCAGTGCCGCTTTCCTGCTGATACAGAGCTTTGAAGCTTACATTGTTCAGTGTGACGGATTGCGTAACCTTGTAGTTGGAAAGCAAGTTGGTGGTATCAGAGTTGCTGCCGCTGGTGTTCCACTGCCCGGTTGAAGGATTAGTGATGAAGTAGAAGGATATCTCCGTCTGGCTGGCAATGGTGTTGTTCAGCTCGAGCTCGCCGGGAGAGTTGCCGGCAATGAGCTTGCCGCCGGTAATATCGGCATTCTTGATGGTACCGGTGCCTTTCAGGGTGCAGTGTTCGAAGTGTGCGCGGCTATGCCCGATGAAGTTCAGGCTGGCGCCGTTGGTCATGTCGATGACGGTGTGCTTAATGTGCGAATCCGGGGTTACATGATGCTTGGTCTGGACTACACCGTTGTAGGAACTCAGGGGGTTGTTCCGGCTGTCAGTGCCTATGTTCATGGTGGTGTTGTCGAGCTTGAGCGAGGCCTTGTTCGTTTCGGTGCCGGAGGCCAGCAATGCATGGGTCGTGTTGACTTCCATATCCTTGAGCTCCACTCTGGCTCCGGCTTCAAGGGTAATGGTTTCAATCGGCATGACTTTACACTCAGCGGCTGAGGGGCCGGATTCAATAAAGAATGAATCCCGGAAGCCTATAGCGGCCTGTTTGTCTGGCTCCCCGTGCAGGGAGACATTCCCGCGGAAGGTCAGCCCGATTCCGGTGCTGGCGATGAGATTGTTATTTTCGTATATGCTGAGCTCTCTGGCGGAGATTCCCGCCGTGCTGCTCATGTCTACATTCTTACCCAGCAGGCCGTATTTCCCATCCTTATATACGTAGATGGTGGAGTCTTCACTGCTGAGCTGGCTCCCGCCGCTGAAGCCTGTGTTTTTTTCGAGGTTTCTGACTTTGTAGACTTCCGTGATATCACCGTATGTGGCGGTGTACTGGTCAAAGCATATGGAGCTGTAACCATCGGTGGGGTTGCCTGTCGCATGAAACAGGAGTGTGTATCCATTGGTTGTAATCTCACTGTAGCTATCATCCCAGCTAATCCCGGCACTGGTATCGCCTGTCAGTCTGAACTGGCTTGTTGCCAGACTTTCTTGAGAATCTGCCACTGAAAGGAACTCTCGTTCGACGCCGAGCAGGGACTCGGGATTGCTTAAATCGAGCTCAACCGTGATCGTGTTGTTCGTGGCGTTGGTCAGATTGATGGCGGTGCCACCTGCTGTGCTGCTGTCAATCCGGAGGGTGATTGCGCCGCTTCCATCAATGCTGGTTGCACTCACGGTGGCTTTGCTGACCAGGGTCATGTTTCCCTTATTGGTAATACTGTCCTGGCTGCTGGCATTCTGCAATGTCCAGTTCCCGTTTTGTTCGATGGATGCCGTTCCTGTACCATCGAGGGTTCCTGTGGTCAGGTTGCTGTCCACATTGAGGTTGCCGTTGTTGGTAATGCTGCCATCGGCAGTGGTGGTTTCGCCTGCAATGTTCCAGGTGGCATGGTTTTGAATGGTGCCGTTGATGGTGGTTTCCCCGGTGATTTTCCAAGTGCCACTGTTGTTGATGGTGCCGTTGACTTCGGAGCCGGTGTCCCCAGCGGTGGTCAGTGTACCGCCTTCCAATACTTTGACCTGGCTGCCTGCTGTAGTGACAAAGGCACCATTCACGGTTGTCTCCCCCTTAATATCCAGACCCTTGTGAGGATCATTCATGCTCTGGACCAGGAGATAATCGGTTGTCAGGGAGGCATCTTTCTTTATTTCCGCGTAACCATCATACCCGATGATGGTATTACCCACTGTGATGGCGGTGGAATTTACCATATGACCATGTCGGTTTTCGTCGCCAATAAAGAGGTTATCAATCTTGCGGGTCCCGGAGGATTCCGTAAGAACACCGGCCTGTGCTCCGGCATGGAGGTTAAGATGACTCCATGAGCTTGCTTCACCGTTGATATATATGTTGTTGACTTCAAGGATGCCTCCGCCATCCACCTGGACAATGCCTTTGCCTGCATCACCGATGATGAGGTTTTGTGCAGTGACTGTGCCGCCATCCTCCAGGCGCAGATTCGGCGTATTTATATCGCTTTGCGGGTTGGCTCCTTGTTCTGCCCCCAGCAGGATGGAGCCGCTGCCGGCATTGAGTGTGGCTCCTGTATTCACTTCCACGAGGCTTGAACCTTTACCGCCGATGATCAGTTCGCCTGCGTTGACTGTGCCTCCATTCATTATCAGGGTGCCGGTGCTATCCTTCGCGCTGCCCAGAATCAGACGGTCAACATTGAGCTCTGTGCCGGTGGTAATAGTGAGCTGCCCGTCGTTGGCTGTCTGCTCGTTGGATTCGTACCCCTCGCCGCCAATGTAGAGCTCCTTGCCGCTTTGGTAGGTACTGCTTTCCAAATCAATATCAGCCGTTCCGCTGAAGGTGCCCATGGAGAGGGTAAGGGTGCCGGACTCACTATTGTTCCAGATGTCGTTCCATTGGCTGGCAGTGAGGGTGCCGCTGCCGTGGAGATAGGCATGTTCGCCGTTGTATTCCGTGTTCAGTTCGGCCTGTGTGGTGTGCAGACTGACCATTGCCATTGTTGCCAGAAGAGCCCGGCGCAGAGAGATGTTGAGGTGTAACTTCATTTTTCGGTGATATCGGTTTTGAGGGTGTGAAAAGAGGAAAAGCTGTAATTCATATAAATCCTATCATAAATGGAGGAAAAAGCAATATAAAAAACT
The DNA here is from genome assembly GCA_017521145.1 of Akkermansia sp. Lineage (GTDB taxonomy): Bacteria > Verrucomicrobiota > Verrucomicrobiia > Verrucomicrobiales > Akkermansiaceae > Akkermansia. Next base: position 6,802 of record JAFXDR010000027.1, read on the forward strand.
ATAATAATGACAGGAAATATAGGAATTAATGAATAATAACCACCGGATTGCCTGCCAAAGATGCAAAAATGCGAGCTTGGAAGACAATTTGCATATGCAGAGTGTAGGAGCGGCTTTTGGCGCAGGCAAAGAAAATCCCCATCTCCCGCAGGGGGGAGATGGGGATGAATCTGAATGGGAAAGCCGGGATATCAGTCCGTGATGATATTGAGCTCAGCCACGGCTGCGGAATCGCTGCCATCGTGGGAGGAAAGAGCCACGAAGCGGAGGAACTTGCCGGTGGCAGTTGTGAAGAAGAGGGCTTCCTGCTTCTCTGCGGTATCTGCCATGGAACCTCGGGCAACGGGCTCGCCCCAGTTCTTGCCGTCCTGGCTCACGTAGACTTCATAATCCTTCACGCGGGCTTCCTTCTGTTTGGCGCTCTGGAACACGATGCCCTTCAGCTTGCGCTCACCACCCATATCGAGGCGGATTTCATGCGGGTAGCTGGCCAGGGTCACGCCCTTGAGCGTGTGCCAGAAGGTATCGGGGTTGCCATCGAGCACGTTGCGGGCGGGGCCGCCTTCCGGCAGGTCGGAGCTCACATAAGCTACGGAGAAGAATGCGTGCGGTGGGTACTCACCCACCACGCGGGTGACAATGGGTGTCACCTCTGCCAGTGCGGCGTAGGGTTCATTGCCGGAGAGCGGGGAAACAAAGACCATCTTGAAGAATTTGGTCGTGGTGGTTTCCTTGAGCATCACGCGCTGCTCGCTGTCCTCATCCACCATGTTGATGGTGCAATCGGGCGTGGCATTCCAGCTATGGCCATCGTTGGAGAGGTAGATGTCAATCTTGCCGGCGCGGGAGGCAGAGCGTCCCTGACGCGGGGTGAGGGTGAAGCCGCGCAGCTCTGAAAGCGCTCCCATATCGATGATGATTTCATGCGGATAGGCAGGCATGGGCTCTTCTCGCCATTCGGAATGCCAGTAGGTATCGCGGCGGCCATCGATGAGGTTCCAGGGAGAGTTGCTCTTGCCGGCATAGCTGGAGCAATGGGTGACACGCATCACGTTGTCCGGTTTCCATTCGCCCAGGTTCTGGAAGGCGCTCACGCTGTCCATGCAGCCTTCGCTGAAGGCATAGGCGCGGATGATGCCGTCCTCGCGCTGCAGGAAGGGTTCTTTGTAGAAGAAGCGGGAACCATCCGGCAGGGTGACCTCAATCGTGGCGTTGCGGGAGCCGCAGGAGGTGTGTACGTAGCCCACGCTGTCGCGCGAGATAGTCACAGCACCCGTGAGCGGCAGCATCTTGCGCCCTACTTCTGCCGGGTCTTCTCCCTGCAGCAGCGGCCGCAGCGAGTACACAAACGTGGTGGGGCCGGAAAGCGGAATGTCGCGATCCATGGGCAGCGGGCCGCAGGCGGCACCACCCAGACCCAGGGTGAAGGCATCCACACTCACCACTGTGGCACCGGCGCGCTTCACTTCCTCCGGGTGGGCGGCTTCGAAGATATCGCGGGCGGTGTAAGGCAGGGCAGAGAAGTTGAAATTCTCGTGCGGTTCGGC
>JAFXDR010000001.1 GCA_017521145.1 Akkermansia sp.
CCCACACCATTCACATCCACCACCAGACACTGGGGCAGCGCATCGGCCACGGTTCCGCGAAGAAAGGCAATCATGGCATCAGGCGGCTGGTTGGGGTTGCGCAGGTGCGGGGGCCGGCACCGGCTCCGGCACAGGCTTGGGTGCCAGCGGGTCTTCCACCAGCTGGAACCTGGCTGCCGGGGTAATGCCCCCCATCTCATTGAGCAGCTCCTGCACTTTCTTATTCATGCGCTCACAATCAATGGGGCCATGCTCCGTTTCCTTAGTGCCGGGGAATATGATGTAGCTCACCCCTAGATTCGAAACAGGGCGCGCAAAGGGCGTGGCTTTCGGATTAATGAGCCGTGCCAGACGCAGCGAGGCTTCACCCGATTTGAAGCGGGGGCCGAAATCGCCCACAATGGCAGGGAAAATGCGGTCGTCCACCACCACAGCGGCATAGTCGCCCAGCTGAGGACGATAATCGGCATTGCCGCCATTCTTGAAGGTGAGCGGCACCACGATGAAAGAATCGTACTCAGCCAGCAGGAAACTGTACTTCTTCAAATCATGCACCACATTCTTCGCATATTCCAGAGCAGCCGGGCTGGCGGTCTTATCCTTGCTGAGCTTCTGCACGCGCTCCTGCCAGTGCGGCAGCAGCGGGTTCGGATTCGTGCCGCGCTTGCGCCAGCGGTACGAGGTCATGGGCTGGTAGTGGTCACTGTTTTTAACTTTCTCCGGCATATCCGGCAGGCGGTCACCATCCGAGCCATCGCTCACCACATCCATATCCGCCTGCATCCAGAGCACCTTGCGCTTTGTCTCCGGCGCTTCGATTTCCAGAATCGTATCGGTATCAAAATAATTGTGCCGGTCCAGCATGCGGGAAAGCGTGGCCGCATTCTTGCGCATGTGGTTCTGCTTATGCAGGTAGAGAGCCTGGTACCACTGGGATACCTTGGCTGCTCCCATCAATTCACCGTATTTCGAGAAAAGCTCCGGCAGTCGGGGATTGGCCTTCTTGAGTGCTTCGCCATCGGCCGGGGTGGGCAGACGCAGGCTCATAGCCACGCGAATCTGGTAGGAGGCAGCGTTCCCGCGCTCCTGCGAGGCCGATGCGCCCGGTTCAAACTGCACCGCACTGTGCACATTCAGTCCGGGGCTCATCTTGCTGATATGCTCGTACTTGCCCGGCTCCACGCGCTCCGGCAGAGCCGGCGGGAAAGGCGGCAGCTTGATTTCGGGCATGGCAAAGGAATCTTCCGGAGCCCAGGGCTCCACCTCCACTTCCTCCTCCTCTTCCGGCTCCGGCGGGGCAACTACAGGAGCCGCGGGCTGAGCCGGGTTCTGCGGCTGTGGGGCTGGCTGCACCTTCTTGCGCTTCTTTTTCTTCTTAGTCGGCTTGTCATTTGCCTTGATAGCCTTGACCAGCTCGGCCGGGTACGGCGTGTACAAGGCACCTGCACCCAGCAGCAGCACGAGCAGCAGGCTCACCCGGAACCAGGTAAACAACTTTATCTTATGTTTGCGGTGAAACAGGGGTTTCATGAAAAATCATTCATTGTTCGTTCATTGCTTCCACCTTGCGGGGACGCATCCCCATGACCAGGCGCATGAGCCCCAGCGGCGTATTGCGCAGCAACCAGGCAATCAGGCGGATGCGGCGTGAGGGATAATAACGGGCCTTATTCTTTGCCAGGGCATCCAGCGCACCGTTGACCACCGTGGGAATTGAGGTATAGACCCACTTCTTGAAAGAAGAATAACCGTTCGTGCAGCCCTGACGGCGGGCCACATCTCCAAAGCCGGTATGCACGGGGCCGGGGCAGACCGCCACCACCGGGACCCCCGCCTTGCGTACCTCCAGGCGTATAGCTTCGGAGAACGAGGCCACAAAGGCTTTCGAGGCAGCATAGATGGCAAAATCCGGGATGAACAAATCCGCTGCCAGCGAGGCAATGTTAATGATACCACCGCCGTGCATGACCAGGCGCGGCAGCACCGCACGCGTAAGCTCCGCCACAGCAAGTACATTCACATGCAGCATCTGGTGGTTGCGCTTGGGGGTGCTGCTCATGTATTCACCATAATCGCCCAGCCCGGCGTTATTGATAAGCAGAGTCTTACCGCCAGGCAAGGCATCGAGAATCTGTACCAGACGCTCCCGCGCGCGCTGCGATGCCAGGTCACAATCCACCACGGTCACCTTGAGCTCAGAGTTGGCCGCCCGCAGTTCGTCTGATAATTCCATGAGCACGTCCTTACGGCGAGCCACCAGCACCATGTGGGCACACTCCCCCACCAGACGCCGCGCAAACGCCATTCCAAAACCAGAGGATGCACCGGTTATAATTACATGCCCATACATTGTCCGCACATCATGCCACAAATCCCCCTGCGTTTCAAGCCAAAATAACCGCTACAATGCTTCTGAATGTATAATTTCCAAGTCCTCTGCTTCCTGATCGCTCCTTGCAGCAGAGACCTGAAATTTACCTTTTAAGCAATTTTCGCTCGCTTCGCTCAGGCAGATATAATATGATTCATAAAATTCCCCACAACATGCTGCACTTCGTACTTCGCTCTTCTCTCCTCGTTCTTTTATTCGTTTCCGCCTGGGCCGCACCCGTTTCAATTATCCCGCAGCCGCGGCATCCGGTTGTGCAGGAGGATAGCCCGGGATTTCAACTGGGAGAGGGTATTCGCGTGGACTCAGCCACCAGCCATAGCGAACTGGGGCGCGCAGCCATCCGCGCGCTCATGGCTGCGGGTTTCAACGTGCTGCCGGAGGAAGCAGGCGGTTCCCTGCAGGTGCTCCCCATCAACCACTGTAACCCGGAAGCCTACGCCCTGCGCGTCTCCCCACAAGGCATCTGCATAGGGGCTGCCAGTGCCGCCGCTCTGCCCGCAGCCGCGCAGACCCTGGCCCAGACTGTGCAGAATGGCACCCTGCCCGCCATGCAGGTGGAGGACCACCCGGCGCTTCCCCACCGCGGCATCATGCTCGACCCCTGCCGTCACCCCATCAGCGTTGCCGATACGAAACGCATCCTGCAACTCATGGCGCGCTACAAGCTCAACCGCCTGCACTGGCACCTCTGCGATGACCAGGGCTGGCGCATCGAAATAAGAAAATACCCACGGCTCACCGAAATCGGCAGCAAGCGTCCGGAAAGTTCCAGCTGGATTGACCAGAGTCAGAAAGATGGAAAACCGGTGGAATTCTACTACACGCAGGATGACATACGCCACGTGGTGGAATACGCACACAGCCTCGGCATCACCATCATCCCGGAAATTGAAATTCCCGGCCACGCCAGCGCCGCGGTGGCCGCCTACCCCCGGCTGGGTAACCAGGACAGCCCCGCCTTTGCCCCCAAAGTCGAGACCGGCTGGGGCGTGTTCACTCATGTCATGGCGCCGAATCCCTTTGCTTTCCAATTCATTGAAGATGTGCTGGCCGAAGTGTGCGAACTCTTCCCCCGCGCCCCCTACATCCACATCGGCGGTGATGAAGTACCCCGCGACCAGTGGCAGAGCAGCCCTGCCGCCCAGGCTTTCATGAAGCAGCACGGCTACACCAGCGAAAGCCAGATTCAGGACCACTTCACCCACCACTGTGCCCGGGTGCTCCGCAAACACGGCCGCCGCATGGTCGGGTGGGATGAAATCATGAGCGCCCCGCAGCTCCCTCACGATGCCATCGTCATGGCCTGGCGCAGCATGGGACACGCCCGCATCGCCGCCGCGCGCGGCCACCAGGTCATCCTCTGCCCCATCCAGAGCTTCTACTTCAACTTCCCCCAGGGCAACACCCCGGCAGACCCGTTCTACACCGGACTCACCGGATTCGACAACATCAACTGGCAACACATCCTGGCCTTCAACACCCAGGTGGAAGGCAACCGCGTCATCGGCTTGCAGGCCAATCTCTGGAGCGAATGCATCCCCAGCATGCGCAAGCTTGAATACATGCTTGTACCCCGCATCTGCGCCCTGGCAGAAAAAGCCTGGCGGCATGATACAACCATGCTCCCCGCCGATGATTTCGGCAAGCGTCTCCAGTCTCACTATCCTTACTTCGATTCCCTCCACCTCAACTTCCGCCAGGAAGACGGGAAGCCGAGAAGAAGAGAATAGTCCATAAGGGCCAGTGAATAGTATATGAAATTCCTTACGCTCCGCGCAGCATCAGCAAGGCCAGCAGCACGGGCAGCGCTGTGCTCCAGAGGGTGTGGCGGCGGCGAACCGGCTGCTGCGGCAGCAGCTCATTCAGGCGGGCGTTGCGCTTGAAGCGCCAGGTGCGGCGGCGCAGGGCCAGGTGCAGGTTGTGACGCAGGGTGGAAACGACAGTGGTATTGTTTTCGAATTCAGGTATCATAGGGATTGGGGGTAGGGTTGAGGGTTGGTTCTGCTGACTCCTGCCCCGACTCCTAACCCGGACACAGCGCGACAATACGACTGCATATGCCGGCTCGGTTCAGGGTAGTCAGGGAGCGTCAACACCAGTATACTAACAAATCCACCACCCGGATGCAAGCTGCTTTTTCGGTTTTCTTAAATAAATTCCAACCATTGTAAAGCGAAATGCACGATTCCGCTTGCGGGCGCTGGATTTCGGTGCTAGAATAGCGGGCAAATGGGAATGCTGGCTACCAGATTGCAACGCGGTTGGGCAGGACTGCGCCGGATTGCGGCGCAGGGGATGATTGACCCCCTGCCCATCCGGCATGCACTGGCAGGCTACACGTTCGGCAAGGCCGGGCGCGATTTGAAAGCCGCCACCGATGTGGCGCTGGTGGGGCTGCCGCAGGGCATGGCCTTTGCCGCCATGGCCGGGCTGGACAGTATTTACGGTATCATGGCCGCCACGGTAGGCACCTTCATTGCGCCCTTCTTCACCAAGTGCAGCCTGACGGTGAGCGGCCCCAGCAATGCCACGGCATTCATGCTGGCCAGCTTCTTCCTGGCCTCATCTCCGGCCATTCAGAGCCAGCCGCATATCTTCGTGCCGCTCATCGTGTTCATGGCGGGGCTGTTCTGCGTGATTGGAGCCTTTGTGAAAGCCACCGAAATGCTGCAGTTTGTCAGCCGCAGCGTGCTGGTGGGCTACGTGACGGGAGCCGCCACGCTCATCATCGCCTCGCAGTCGCGCTATGTGCTGGGCATTAACGATGTGGAAGCCGGCAGCTCCTTCTTCACCATGACCAGCGCCATCTTCAGCAACCTGGAAATGGTGCAGTGGCAACCCATCGTACTGGGTCTGCTGAGCTTCGCACTCTTTATCCCGCTCAAGAAATACCTGAAACGGCTGCCCACCTTTGCCGTGATTCTGGTGGTCATGAGCCTGCTCAACTGGGTGCTCAGCCAGCCCTGGGCAGGCGGGCATTTTGCCGGAGTGCGCATGCTCAAGGATTTCACCATGAGCGATCTCGTCTGCCGCGCGCCGGCCCTGGGCGAACTGGCAGACCATATCAACGAGCTCATCCCGGTCATTGTGGGTATTGCCTTCCTCTCCACCCTGGAACAGACGGTGATGAGCAAGACCATCTCCGCCAAGACCGGTGATACCGTCAACCTGAACCAGGACACCTTTGCCGTAGGCATGGCCAACATGGGCTCCGCGCTCACCACCTCGCTGCCCTGCTCCGCCTCGCTCACCCGCTCCATGCTCAACTACACCGCCGGAGCCGCCACACGCTTCTCCGGTGTGTTCTGCGGGCTTATCTGCCTGGGAATCACCTTCATACTGGCCAACTTCCCCCTCATCTCCAAGATTCCGCACAGCGTGCTGGCCGCCCTGGTGCTGGCCAACGCCATCTCGCTCTACGATAAGAAACTGCTGCGCATCTGCCTGCGCGCCACCAAGGGAGATGCCACCGTGCTGCTCATCACCTTCGTCTCCGCGTTGCTGCTGCCGCTGCATATCGCCATCTTCGTGGGTGTCATCGTCTCGGTATCCCTCTTCCTGCGCAAAGCCGCCAAACCGGAGCTGGTGGAATACACCTTCGACGATGCAGGCACCCTGCGCGAACTCGATTCCCCCGAGCACCGCCTGCCGCAGATTTCCATCGTGCATGTGGAAGGCGACCTGTTCTTCGGCGCGGCCGATTTGTTCCGCCGCCAGGTAGCCCGCATTGCAGAAGACCCGAGCCTTGCCGTGGTGGTACTGCGCATGCGCAACGCCCGTAATCTGGATGCCACCTCCGTGTGCGCGCTCGAAGAACTCATCCGCTTCATCCGCGAAAAGAAACGCCACATCATCATCTCCGGCGCAGGCCGCAAAGTCTTCCGCATCCTCAAGAAAAGCGGTGTCATTGATGTGCTGCAGGAAGGCTGCGCAAAAGGCGAAAGCAACATCTTCCTGGTAGAGCCCCGGAACCCGAACATGTCCACCCGCAAGGCGCTCATGCGCGCCCAGCAGCTGCTCGGCACCAGGCAGGCAGATATCTCCATCTACACCACGCAGTCGAAATGACCACCCCCCACGCGCAGGAAATAGCCCAGGCGCTGGTGGATTGGTTCACCGCCTATGGACGTGATTACCCCTGGCGCCGCACCACGGATCCATGGGCCATCCTGGTGAGCGAAATCATGCTGCAGCAGACCACCATCCCCACAGTGCTGGGGCGCTATGACGCCTGGATGCAGCAATTCCCCACCCCCGCAGCTCTGGCAGCCGCCACCGAGGAAGAAGCCCTGCGCTCCTGGGAAGGTCTGGGATATTATCGCCGCGTACGCGCCCTGCAAGCCGCAGCCCGCGCCATAATGGAGCAGCACAGCGGGCATTTCCCGGCAGATGAAGCCTCCATCCGCGCCCTGCCCGGCATAGGCGATTACACCGTGGGTGCCCTGCTAAGTTTTGCCTACAACCGCCCCGCTCCGCTGGTAGATGCCAACGTATCGCGCGTATTTGCCCGTCTGTTCAACGATGCCACCCCTGTGGATTCCCCCGCCGGCCGCAAGCGCCACTGGCAACTGGCCGCCACCCTGGTGCACCCCACCAACCCCCGCGCCTATAACTCCGCGCTCATGGAACTGGGGCAGACCATCTGCACCAGCGGCACACCCGACTGCCTGCTCTGCCCGCTGCGCGCCTGGTGTCAGGCCACCAACCCGGCAGCACTCCCCGTCAAGCTCCCCAGAAAACAGATAACCATCATCGAGCACCACGATATTCTGCAACTCACCGCAGACGGGCTGCTCATGGAAAAGCAGCCCAGCGGTAAGCGCCACGAAGGCATGTACCGCCTACCCCGCCGCCCGGCAGAATTCTGCGCCACACTCCCCCACCTGGCCGACCAGAAATACAGCATCACCCGCTACAAAGTCACCCGCCACCTCTACCGCGCCCCGGCCGATTCCGCCCCCCAGCCCGGCGAAGAATTCATCCCCCTGCCGCATCTTGCCACCACCCCCATGGCCTCCCCCGACCGCAAGATAATAGAAAAGCACCTGCCGCATTAACCACCAGACCCGCCGAATAATCCATCACAGGCCAACCCATCACCATCGACCCCCAGCAGGAAGAAACAATCCTCAACAGTCAATCGTCAATAGTCAATCCCCTCCTCTCCCCCGGCGGGCACCAGCTCCTCCAGAACATCAGCAAACAGGCCACACCAACCCTTGACTGTCAGCTTTTTTGCAATAAGAGCAGAGAAAAAAGCTGCGTCAGCTCCATAGATTGACGCAGCTTTTTCTTGCCGAAACAGCCCCGACGGGAATCGAACCCATATCTGCCCTTTAGGAGAGGGCCGTTCTATCCATTGAACTACGGGGCCAGGTCTGTTTGCCTTATGCCTTGAATGCCTCGCGGACGCGTTGCAGCTGGTCGGCACTCAGCACAGGCTGAAGCTCCGGGAGCATGCGGGCGAAGTATTCGGCGGGGGTCCAGCCATGGAGTGGCTGGGGGGTGGGTTTCTCGAATGCCCAGGTGGGCACCGGCAGAGCCAGATCGAGAATTACCGGGGAGAGCGGCGCCATGCGGCAGAGCGCATCAGTTGCTTCCCCGGCCAGAGAGGGGTATACGGCCAGCGCCTGAAGCATGAAGGTAAGGCTCAGGCGATTGGGCGTGGTGGTGAGGTCCATGAGGAATTCCTCCATGCGGTCGGCTTCCACCTCAAAGAGAGGCTGCAGGAGGGGGAGCACGCGCATGTCTGCCATGCTGAGAATGGCATCGAGCAGCGTGGTGGGTGTGAATTCATCGCGCACGAGCCGGGTGACGAGTTCCTGCACTCCGGCCAGGGGCTCAGTGGGGCCGGGCTGTGCAAGTGTGACCACGTAGGTGGCGGCCTTGCGGCTCAGTGCGTCGTCGAGCTCCTGGGTGGCATAGGGAATCATGGCTTTCCAGCCTTCTCCCTTGCGCCCGGCAATGAAGCGGGACAGCTGGATGAGGCTGCTCTTGCGGGCAGCTACGGTGGTCTGGCCCACGAAGATATCGTAGATATCGAAGTTTTCCTCGAGCTTTTCCTCATCGTTACTGGCCATGAGCCCACAGGCCATCATGGTGAGCGGCCACTGGTCCGCGCCGATTTCGTGCACACGCACGGGATCGTGCGCCATGGCAGCAAGGCGCTCGAGCTCCGAAAGGCCGGTGAAGTTGTCCTGGTACAGACCCATGACTGGTGAGAAGAATCAGAGACCTACGTTGAACTTGGTTTCGCCCACTTCAGGAGTCTCACCAAAGGGGCTGGCGAAGGGGTTGGAGTCCGGCTTCTTCGGCTCCTCGGGAGCAGGCTCCACGGGGGTGGGGGCATCGACATCCAGCAGGGTGAGACGCATCTCAACGGTCTTATCGCTCACGAGCGCGCTGGTGGGGCACTTGGCTTTGCACTGTTCGTACCAGGTGCGGGCGGTATCTTTCTCACCCTTATCCTTGGCGAGATCGCCAAGCATCACATAGGCGAGTGCAGAATAGGGGTTGGCTTCCATCTGGGTGATGCGGGTCCAGGTGGGGGCGGAATCCTTGCCCTGCTGGAGCTGGTAGGTAGCCAGGGCAGCCAAGGCACGGGCGCGCAGCGACACGGGAGAGCTGCTGGCGGCCACATTCTCCAGTGCGGCTTCACCGGCGGCATCGCCCCTGGCTATGAGGGAGAGGCCGTTCATGAGCTCGGCGGTCACGGCAGAGGGGGTGCCGGCATACTGCTGCTGGAGGCTCTGCAGGGTGGCGGCATCGTACTCATCCGGCGTGGCGATGCCATCGCCGGGGGAGGTAATCTTCATGGCCTGAACCACCTGGGCGGCGGCTTCCTGGCGCATATCGTTGCGGTGGGAGAAGAAGGCAATCACGCACCCGGCGGCAATACCCAGAGTAATGCCGCCCCACATGAGCTTTTTGTAGTGAGCATTGAGGAATTGTTCGTGCTTGGAAGGGCCGATGGCAATTTCGCCGATGGCCTTGATTTCTTCCGGGGAAAGAGGCTGGATATCCTCGTTGTTCTTGATGTTGGTGTCCATAGATGGGAGGGGCGTTTTATCTGTAAAGGTTATTGAGGGTACGCAGGCGCTCCAGGCTGAAATAGTTGTTGAAACCAAGATTGTGGTAGATCTCGAGCGTGGCCTTGGAGCGGTTCAGGGTGTAGAAATGCAGGCCGTCCACCTCGGCATCGAGCAATTCGCTGCACTGGTTGCTGGCATAGTTGATACCGATTCGCTCAATGGCTGACTTATCGCCGCCGGCGCGGAGCATGGCCTTGAGCAGACGCGCCGGGAAATTGGTGCCGGCAGAGAGCTCGGCCATGCGGTTCATGCTGGAAATGGAGGTCACGGGCATGATGCCGGCAATGATGGGCACGTTGATATCCATGAGCCGGCAGCGGTCGCGGAAGTCAAAGAATGCGTGGTTATCGAAGAAGAGCTGCGTGCAGATGTAGTCGGCCCCTTCATCTACCTTGGCCTTGAGGAAATCCATTTCCTTGAGACGGTTGCGGGAATCCGGGTGGCCTTCCGGGAACCCGGCCACACCCAGGGTGAGGTGCAGGGAAAGCCCCTGCCTTGATTCCCACTGCCGGATGAAGCGCACCAGGTCTGCCGCGTGCCGGAAGGCATCTTTTGATGGGTCGTAGGGTGTGTTACGGGGAGGGTCTCCACGCAGCACCATGATGGCCCGGGCACCGGCGCTGATGTAGCCTTCAAGAATCTCCTCTATCTCAGCCTCGGTATGCCCCACGCAGGTAAGGTGCGGCACAGTGGGAATGCCCCTGCTCTGCATATCGTGCACCACGGAGCGGGTGAGCCCGCGGGAGCTGCCGCCGGCACCGTAGGTCACGCTCACAAAACTGGGTTGGAACTCCTGCAGTTTCACCACGGTTTCCAGCAGCGAGCTGGCGCCCTCCGGGGTCTTCGGCGGGAAGAACTCGAAAGAGAAACTCGGGGAACGGTCAAACAGGGTATCCATAGAAGAATGATTTGTTTCCGGATTATCAGGGAACCGGGGTAAGCACGGCCTCGATTTCCGGCATGGGCTGGGCGGTTTCGGCACCACCGGCTTCCAGACGCAGGTCACGGCTGCTCAGGAAAGGGGAGATAATCACCTCATCACCGGGGCGCGGCTGGCGGTTAGCCTCGGCCTCAGGGTCGGCCGTGCCGCCAAAGTTTGCCTGCTTGATAGCGGCGGTATACTGCCCGGACTCCTCATCCCGGCCATCGACCGTGGCCTCGCAGACGATGTAATCATCGCGCCGGAGGGCAATGAGCAGGCCCTCATTCACGGGCATGCTGCCGGATGCAGCAAAAAGCACCACTCCGCAATCCTCCAGATAAGCCGTCACAGAACCAAGAGTAGTCGGCTTGGCGGCATCCTCGGCGGCAGTGGCGGCCTCCTCAATCTCCTGGCGACGCTTGGCCGATGCAATCACGCTGTTTTCCTCGGCCGCGGTCAGCTCAGCCTCGTTCTTCTTATCTTCCTCAGCGGCGGCAGCGCGGGCAGCGGCCATTTCGGGCGTATCCACGGTGGCACCCAGGCGGGCCATGCGGGCATCGTGCTCCATCTGGCGCTGCTCATACTCATTGATTTTGAGCTGGGTCTGGTACATCTGATACTGATCCTGCCGGGCAGGAATAAGCACCACAAAAGCATAGAACATGAGCCCCACGGTCAGAACAAGGAGAGCAAGGACTGTTGCGCGAAAAGCGTTCATGCGGGCAAGTATAGCAAAAACAGTTGCGGATTCAAGCAAAGAATCTGTCACAAAAACCGCCCTTTTTTGGCATACAGGCTTGATTTCTGCTTGCAAGTCGGGCCGTCGCAGGCTATAAAACAGTTGGTACAATGTTAAATCTGCCGAATACACTCACGCTTTCCCGAATCCTCCTCGTCATTGTCTACACCATAGCACTGGCGTGGGATGGCAGCATGTCCCCCCTGACTAACGAAATCTCCGGCGGCTGGTTCGAGCCCATATCCATGACGGCCTGCATTGCGCTCTGGGCTTTTGTGGTGGCAGCTATTACCGACTTTTTCGACGGCTACCTGGCCCGCAAGTACAATCTGGTCACCAATTTTGGCAAACTGATTGACCCGCTGGCCGATAAGATTCTGGTGAGCGCCGGTTTCATTTACCTGACCGCCGTGGGCATGTGCCCGTTCTGGGTTTCCATTCTGATTATTTTCCGGGAATTCCTGGTGACGGGGCTCCGCCAGCTGGCCGTGGAAAAGGGAGTGGTCATTGCGGCGGACAAGCTCGGCAAGTGGAAGACCACCGCCCAGCTCACCTACTGCATTGCCTGCATGGCCCACCTGGCCTATGGCGGCAACCTGTTTGAGCCGCTGCGTTCCCTGAGCATGGGCGAAACCGGCTGGTGGTTCCGGGAAATTGCCCTGTGGCTCAGCGTGATTCTCACCCTGTGGAGCGGCGCTAATTACTGCATCAAGAGCCGCCACCTGATGCACGGTTAAACTTTTCCATTATCATTAAAAATGAGTAAATCCCACTTCTTTCTCTGCGCTCTTGCAGCAGCGCTCTCTTTCACCAGTTGCCAGCCGGAGCCGTACAAGGCCTATTTCCTGACGGAATCCTCCAACCCGGAAGGCGGTGCGGCATTCAACATCCGCTACAATGGGCGCATGTATAACCGCATGCCCATCATGAGCCTGCGCCACTTCGAAAAATTCAAATCCTTCATGGCCGATGACGGCTCCTACGGTGTAGTGCTTTACACACCCAAGGAATACCGCCTGCGTCTTTACAGCGAAACCCAGCAGAATATCGGCAAGATGCTTCTGCCGGTAATTGACGGGCTGGCATTCCCGCCGATGGAGATTGACTGCGGCATTTCGGACGGTCAGCTGATTATCTGGGGTGGGCTCAACGGCTACGATTTGCGCCGTATCGGGGAAACGCTCGAAGCCGTGGACCCGGAAATCGAAGAAAAACGGTACGAGGAAGAAGACCCGCGACCCAAGCCTGAGCTGCCCAGGGATGCCACTCACAGAAAAGACTCGCACGGGCGAGTCATTCCCGAGCTATACGCCTCCGTTCCGCAGGGAAGCACCCCGGCAGCCGCAGGAACCAACGCTGCACCGAAAACCACCAGCAGCGCCCCTCGCAGAGCAGCTCAGGATGGGCCTAAACTCTTCTCTACCCGCAGCCGAAAGAAGCAGTGAGCCTTGCCCGCCTGTCAGCGCTGATAATTGTGCTCTGTGCCTCCGTGTGGGCACAGGCGCAGGATCTGGTGTACCGGCTCCCCACAGATAACACGGCCCTTTTCACAACAGGCGGGGACGATTACTACATGTATGTAGACCGCCTGTTTGAGGGAGAGAAAAGCAAACCCTGGCAAGGCGGTACCTATGGCATGGTGAGAAACCCATTCCGACCGCAGCCGGGAGAGCCCGTCATGTTCAGCCGCTTCCACGAGGGAATCGACGTGAAACCCATCAAGAGGGATTCGAATGGAGTGCCTCTGGATGATGTGCGTCCCATAGCCCCCGGCAAAGTGGTGCATGCCAGCACCAATCCCAGGCACAGCAACTATGGACGCTACGTGGTCATCGCCCACAAGGTGCCGGAGGGCATCATCTATTCCCTGTATGCCCACCTGGCCAGTGTGAACTGCCATGTGGGGCAGCGGGTCGGCACAGGCAATGTCATAGGACGGCTGGGTTACAGCGGTGTGGGGCTCGACAAGACCCGCGCCCACCTGCACCTGGAAATCGGGCTCATGATTAACAGCCGCTTTGCCGACTTTTACCGCGGAGAGAACAAGCACGGCAATTTCAACGGAATCAACCTCATAGGCATTGACCCGACCGATGCGCTCAAAGCCTGCCGGGATGGCCAGCCGTTCTCCCTGTCAGCCTATTTTGCCACATTGGAAGAGCACTACCGCGTAGCAGTTCCCTGCGTAGGCACCATGGATATTCTGCGGAGGCACCCTTTCCTCTATAAAGGGAGCCGGAGCGAAAACACTCGTCCGCGTTCGCTTGAAATAGCCTTTACTGCAACCGGTGTACCCATCGGCATTTACCCCGCCAGCCGGGAAGTGACCCAGCCTCACATTATTTCCTGCAAACCCATGCCCACCGTGCAGCAGAACTGCACGGTAAACCGGGTAAAGAACAGCAGCAGGAACGCAGCACTCACGCGCTCGGGCCTCGGGTATATGACCCACTTCCTCTGGCTGGAGGGTATCTACCCGCCGGCCCGATAACACATCTCCATTCCACAGCATCCTCATGAAGACTCCTTTCATTCTGACCCTGGCATTACTGGCAGCACCGCTTGCCCAGGCAGATACTTCACAGGCAGAACAATTGGTACGCGCAGGCAGACCGGCCGATGCTGTAGATGCGCTTGCCAATGACTCCTCTACTGAGGCTATGTTCTGGAAAGGGCGTGCTCTCATTGATCTGGGACGGCTGAAAGAAGCCACAAAGTCGCTTCTCGGAGTACCTGATACGCATGAGCTCTACCCCTACGCGGCAAAAGCTCTGCTGTATTGTGCATGGAAAAACAAGGATGATGACTTCGCAGCAATTGCCACCCCCATGGCTACCGGCAACAATCAGGAAATTGCCGCACTGGCCACTGCCGCACTGGCAGAATACTGGCTGAGCAAGCCCAAGAGCCAGGATAACTCAGCCCTGCAGAGGCTCCGTTCCATTGCTGAAAAAACGCCGGCTTACAAACACGTTCTTCAGTTGCTTGAAATTGAAAATCTGCGACTCAGGGGGGAATTCAACACCGCCATCGAACAATGCCGGGCCATGGAAGCAGATACCAGCCTGCCCATAACCCTGCGTCACCGTGCCCGATTAGCCCTCTCTTCCATATACTATGATAAAGAAGCTGCAGATCTGACCCCGCAGGACAAGACTCTGCCCATGGGCACGCAGGAAGGTAATGCGGAGACAATGGTGGAATTTGACGACGGCAAGGGAGAAGAAACTCTGCTGCACTTCATATCATCGCATCCCGATTCCCCACTGCTGGAAGAAGCCTTCCTGCGTCTGTACAAGAAAAATGCATTTGCTACCAGCGAATACGCCCGCACCAAATTAAACGAATGGATTGCCGACCCGGCAAAATCCCGCCGCGCAGCCAACGCTCTTCTGATTCAGCAGCACATGCTCAATCATGAAAATGCGCCTGATCTGCCTCTGGATGTCACCTGTGTCAACACAGCCGCTTCAACGCATCCCAATGAGCAGGCCACACGCACTATCTTACTGGAGCAGATCCGCTGGTATCTGGAAAGGAACCAGACACACGAGGCTCTCCTCTACATGGGCATGCTGCGGGGAGATGATGCCCTGCGCAATTTCTATGAAGCACAGATGCACGATGCCGGGCTGGCCTCCACGGCCAGGGCATATCTGGAATGCGCCCGTACAGCGCCGGAAAACCTGCGGAATGTTGCACTCCAGAATGCCATGATAAGTGCATTGCTCTCAAACGACACAGCACTTCAGGAAGAGATTCTTCATTCGGACACACTTTCTGAAGCTCAGCGTTTTGCACTACTCCGCACCCGCGCAGCATACCTGCTGGAAAAAGCCCCGGAAAAAGCCGGGGCAGACCTCAACATGTTACTGGGGCTTCCCTGCGATGATGCCAACCTGAAGGCCGATGTTGAAATGGATATCGCCTTCCTTCATTTGCAAGACAATCCGGAAAAAGCCAGGGAACAGCTCCTCAGGAGCAACCTCAGAGAGCAGCTCCCCCTGCTTACCCCCGACCGGCAGTTGCGTTTCTTCGCTCTGCAGGAGACCGCTCTCCGCAACGTTTCCGGCACTGCAGATTCACACAATGCCGGGCAAAAAGCAATAGAAAAGATACGGAATTCAGCGGGTAAAGTGCTGGATCCGCAAGTGGTGTGCATCCTGACGCTGCACCTGGCTCATTTACAATCAGCCGAGGGGCAGCATACACAGGCACTCCGCACGCTTAATTCGCTGCTGCGCAAATACCCCCGGATGGATTTTGCACCCCGTGCGCTCTACATGTCTGCCCGTATTTCCGAGCAGATTGCATCCATGGATTCCCTGAAACATGCAGCTGAGCTCTATGATGCCTGTGCCCGGCAGAGCGACGAACTCCGCATCAAGGCAACAATCCGCAAGGCTGCGGTGCTGCTGCGCATGGGAGAGCACGAGGAATCAGAGCGCATCCTGACCCACATGCTGCGAAAAGAAGAAAATCTGCGCAGTCAGGACAAAGTCAAAGCCTACGCCGTGCTGGCCAACAACAAGGCTCTTCTGGGTACCGGGGAAGGCCGCCGCGAAGCCGTTGCCATTGCCGCGAAAGAATTGGAAGACCCGGCGCTTCCCCGCTGGTGGAAATTCCGCGCACTGCTGCACCACGCCACTCTCTGCGCCCGGGCAGATATGTTTGCCGAAGCACTGAAAGATTACGAACAGGTGCTTGCCATGCAACCTGCAACAGGTGCCAATCCCAGTGCTGCAGACTGGCACATCCTGTACAGTGCAGGCTCCGGGGCTGTACTGCAGCTGATTCATCTGGAGCGCTACAACGAAGCCGCAGACAAGGCAGACCAGATAGCCGCCTGGAATAAAGAAGCAGCCAGCCCGGCGAAGAGCAAGCAATTCTCCGACTGGGCAGAATTCATCCGCCAGACCAATTTCATTGAGAACAAGAGTCTGCCGTTCTGATTACCGGCTCACATTCTGCTGCATCCAATCAAGCAACAGCCGGGCTACTCGCTCTGAACCATAGCGGCTCAGGTGGTTTGTATCACGATACAGGAACTTTCCATCTATCAGCAGCGGGAACTTCCCGTTTTCCTCCAGAGCCGGGGTGATATCAAGCACTGTGGCGAGCTCTCTGCGCGTAAGGCTCTGCATAAAAGGCTCCTCCGTCTCCGAAGCATCGGCATATTCATCGAGGCTCAACTGCGGCAGTGCATAATCCATGCCCAGCAAATCACGGCGCATATAGCGGTCAACATGATTCGTATGGCGCGGATAGAAAGGATTATCGCGTAACAATACAACCTGTTTCCCCTGCTCTTTCAAGCGGCGGCAGGTCTCACGCAGCCCATCCTCCATATGCCTGCGAACCTCTGCATAAGGAATGCGGCGCAAATTCCAGTCGCGCATGCTGCCGGCTGCAAATCGCAGATGCCAGTAGCAGGAAATAATGACATAACGTATATTCTGCTGGCGAGCCAGCCAGTTGAGCAGTTGCTCACCTTTCTGGCGGTTCCAGCGGGCATTGCCACCCTGCAGTTCCATGAAGCAATTCCACGCAGGCACACAGGAATTATTCAGATACAGGCCTCTGAGCCCACCGCGCTCGCGCAGCAATTTATCCATGCCATAATGCAGATGCCAGGCATGGCTGTCACCCAGCAGAAGATAACTCACCGGCACCGAGGTGTCATTCCCCTCCAGCAGCGGCGTATGCTGAAAAGCACGACTGGGAAAGCCGTTCAGATCGGCTGATTTTGCCCGACCTGTGAGGATATAGTGACTGAACTGCATCTCTTCCTCATCAATCGCATTGGGTAATTGCTGGCGCATGCTTTCATTCTGAGCAAACAGCCATCCAATTCCCCCCAGAGGAAGAAGACACGCCAATGCCATGCGCCCCGGATACCGCAAAGCACGCCCCCACCCTGCACAGCGTGTTTCAACAAAATACCAGAGCAGGCCAGCCACAACCACGGAAACGGCAACCATGCCCACCATACCATCCTTGCCGATTTCATCGAACATGGCGTATTTCCACAAGGCAAACACAGGCCAGTGTACAAGATACAGGGAAAACGAAATAGCCCCCACCTGCTGCAGCGGGCGCCACCGCAGGAAGCGACCCACAATGCCATCTGCACCATACCGCAACAGAAGAGCAGACCCCACCAGCACAGGTAAGGAAAATGGAGAGCCGGTCTCACAAAACCACATGGGAACCCCGACCAGCACCACTCCCATTACGGCAAGCAGCCTGGTCACCCATACATACCGGGAAACAGGCAGAAACAAGACCGGCAGAGCCAATAAGGGCTCCCATACTCGCGTGACCAGGCTATAATAGGGCGGCAGAGCCTCCATCAGCGGTGTTACCAGGGGAACCATGGCATCCAATTCTTCACCATATTCCAGAAACAGGTACAGGGACAATGAAACCACCCCAAGTAACACATAGCCTGTATAGCGCCAGCGACGCAGCAGAAGCGCCACCAAAGGCAGCAGCACATACAACTGCACCGTAAGTCCCACATACCAGAGGTGCATGAGCGGGTTATCCTGTGTGGCGGGGCTGAAATAATCCCCACTGTGCGCCACATATTCATTGCTCAACCCCACACAGCATGCCCCGAAAGTACCCAGCACCACCTCATACAAATCCGGCTGCAGCACAAAAGCCCCCACCACAACCAGAGGCACGGCAAGCACGAGCACCGGAGGAGCCAGTCTCCAGATTTTTCGCTGAAGGTAATTACCGAAATTCAGTTCCGCCAGGCGAGAGGATGATAACTCGCCACGAAACATGAAATACCCGGTTATCAGCAGGAAAATATCAACGCCGAAATACCCACAGGGACACAACTCGGCATCCAGATGGTACAACACAACAGCCAGAATGGCCAATGCCCGCATTCCATTCACATGCGGCAGGAAATCTGTCTTTGTTCCCATAATCGTGGTTATTTTCCCTGTTCGCGGCGCTGCCGCAGGTATTCCATGCGTTCGGATATGCGCAGTTCCAACCCATTGGTCGTGGGGTGGTAATACACGCGCCCCTCCGGCAGATAGGCCTGGGGTACAAAGTGGTCATCAAAATCGTGTGCGTACTTGTACTGGGTGTCCTCTTCTGCCACACCGCGGAGTTTTGCCAGCTTCTTCCGGGTTGGTGTTGCCAGGTGGTCGGGCACGGCCAGGGTGCGCCCCTCCTTCACATCCTTGAGCGCTGCATTCACCCCCATGTAGGCTGAATTACTCTTGGGAGCCGTCGCTATATATACCGTAGCATGCGCCAGGGGGATACGGGCTTCCGGCATGCCGACCATCTCAGCCGCCCGGGCGGCATCCAGCGCTACGCGCAGGGCATTGGAATCAGCCAGTCCCACATCCTCACTGGCGCAGATGACGAGTCGGCGTGCAATGAAGCGGATATCCTCCCCCGCATTCAGCATGAATGCCAGCCAGTACAAAGCGGCATCCGGGTCACTGCCTCGCATTGATTTGATAAAGGCAGAGATGGTATCATAGTGTCCGTCCCCTGCCCGGTCATATCTGACAGCTTTCTTCTGGATAGACTCCTCTGCCACCTCCAGGGTGACATGCACCACACCATCCTCTCCCGGAGCGGTGGAAAGAGCCGCCACCTCCAGCGCTGTAAGCGCCTTGCGGGCATCGCCATCGGCCTTAAGCGCAATGTGTTCCAGTGCCTCATCATCCAGATTCAGTGGCAGATTACCCAATCCACGCGGCTTATCGGCCGCAGCCCGTCTGAGCAAGGCCACAATCTCCGCATCCGGCACAGGCTCCAGCGGGAATATCTGCGAGCGGCTGAGCATGGCCGAATTGATGGCGAAATAGGGATTCTCCGTAGTGGCACCAATGAAGCGAACCGTGCCCTTTTCCAGATGCGGCAGCAGCACATCCTGCTGAGCCTTGTTGAAGCGATGCAGCTCATCCACAAAGAGAATGGTCTTCTGCCCGTGGATTGCCATGCGGCTGCGAGCCTCATCAATCTTGCTGCGGATTTCACTCACGTTTGATTCCACACCGTTGAGCATCACAAAGAATGCACTGGTGCAGCGGGCTATCACATAGGCGAGAGTAGTCTTGCCCACCCCTGGCGGGCCATAGAAGATGAGGGAAGAAAATCGGTCAGTCTCAATAGCCCGGCGCAGCAGTTTACCTTCTGCAAGCAGGTGCTTCTGCCCTGCTACCTCCTCAAGTGATTCGGGGCGCATGCGGGCAGCCAGCGGCATCTGCTGTTTTTCCTCAACCGGGGGCTGCGGCGTTTCGCCGTGCGGGGTGAAAAGGTCATACTGCATGGGCATCAGACTCGGGGTGCCGCAGAGCGGAGTTGACGGAAAATCTCACTCTGGCGCTGCTGCAGCGGGGCCAGGGAGGTCTCATACGCAGCCACTCGCTGGCGCGGCTCAGTATACAGGCGACGATATGCCGCAACGCGCGAAACAATCATATCCTGCACCATATCTGCCAGATGTTCTGTCAGGCTTTCATATAGCGGTTCAGCGTGAGTCCGCACCAGGGCACAAATCTTCCGGACAACCAGGAAATGAATCAGCGAGCCCAGCATCCAGAAAAACGCAGCCACACCCAGCAGCAGGAAAGCCATATCCTCGAATGCCAGAAATCCCAGTATACCCGCCAGAATCAGAGACAGGCAGAAACACACAACCATCATGCGCATCCAATCCACCTGGCATTTGAACAAAGAGGCAAAGGCTGTGCGGATTTTCAAATAGCGGAAGGGGTCATACAGAGTCCTGCGCAGGCGGGTCCGGAGTTGTTCAAGCTCAGATTCAAGAGAGTCCGAGGGAAAATCGCCGATTTCACACTGCAGAGTCTGCTTCATGCGGGGACGCACACTCCGCCAATGGCTGCTGCAGGAAACAACAAACTGCTTATCCAGCTCCTCCTGCTGCCCCGCAACGTCATCCAGAACCAGGCGGTAATACAGGTTTTCGGAAGCAGGGCCGTAGCTTTCCAGACGCACCAGCACCGCTGGGGAGAGAAACCAGCCCAGGCTGCGCCGCAGATGCTGAATGAGCTTCGGCATGCTACGCTGCGCCGCCGCGGCATAATTGAGCACGCAATTCCTGACCCCCTGCATCTGGCGGGTCTGAAAATTATCAATCTCCTGCTCAATCCCCTGCAGGAAGCCACTGTCCGTACGAGCTACAGCATCGCGAGCTTTCAGCACACTGCCCTGCTTATACAGCAGGTCAGAACCGCACTTCATTGTCTCACGTATAGCCGCGCGCAACCCGCCGGAGGAAGACTCCATAGCTTGCACCACTTTATCTCCGAATTCCGCCGCAAGAGCAGCATTGGTGGGGTTAATCTGATAAACCGGCAACACGCGTCCCAGGCGCTCACGGCACAACCCGCGGATAAGCTCACCTAACTTCACTGTATGCTCAGCATCCAGCGCATCCGTATGGGTAAGCGCCACCAGGCAGGCGGGGCCGCCCTCCTCGGGCAGCGGAGCCATGAGTTCCCATACCGGAGAAACCTGAGCCTCGCGGGCATCCACCACGGCTATCACCACATCTGCCGCCGGCAGAAGCGGGGCTACAGCCTCTGCCACTGCAGGCTGCTCACAACCACGGGTATTCACCAGTTCCATACCGGCCAGGGCAGGCTCCGCCATGAAGCGGCAGAATTCGGCATCTCCGTCATTGTTCAGGTAACGCCAGCGCAGATAATGGTGGGTTGGCTCCACCCGCCCCAGTACCGGGCAGCCGACCATGCCAGCAAGCAGTTCTGATTTGCCACTCCCGGTTGCACCAATCAGTACAACCCGGCGATCTCTTCCCATGCGTTCAACAGCCTGCCCAATCGCAGCCTTTGACTCTTCAAGAGATTCATCATCAATATCATCACACAGTTCAACGGCCTGCTGCGCCCAGTAACGCACCAGACTCTCCTGAGCCCTGTAACAACGTTTCAACATGATGACGAGGCATTATAACCAGAGAGGCACCGATTGTCCACCCAAAAACACGTGTTACAGGTCTCAGGAACCAATTAAATATTCACATCTTGATTTCCGTATAACCGGGGGCTGGAATATCATCCAGAACCGGGACGGGATGCGTGGATTTTTCCTCTGCAGCAGGCACATGTTCCTGCGCAGGAAGCGGAGCAGGAGTATCCGGTTCCGGGGCAGGTTCCGGCTCTATTACTCCGAGATTCTCAAATGCTTTCGGGAAGAATGCTTTTGCGCGTTCCCTGGCCTCTGTAATGCCCTGAGCTGTGGGTTTCACGCCTGCCACATCGTCAAAGTTCACCGCGCGGCGGAAAATGCGGGGGTCGGTACCGAATACCATGTAGCGATGCACCAGAAGAGGGTTTTCCAGGGTAGTCACCTTGCGCTCCACCACAGTAAAGGCTATTTCGATACCATTGGTTTTCAGACACTCCAGCATGGGAGGCATGTGGAAGCCGCCGGGGTAGCAATAAGTGCTGCAGTTTCCGAACATCTGCTGCAAAGCCGCCACAGAATCAGGGAATTCCTTCTTCAGCAACTCCGCAAATTCCGGGGATTCCGGCTCCAGGGATTTCCACTTGCTGGGGTAGAGATGCGAAGCCGAATGACAACCGATAGTGGCTCCACAGGCTATCATCTCCCGAATCATCTCCGGAGTCATGGAACGCCCCCTGCCACCTATGAAATCCGTATACAGATACAAGGTAAACGGATAACCATATGCTTTCAGAATCGGGAAAGCATCCGTATAGACACTGCGCCAGCCATCGTCAATCGTGATGAGCACGCAGCGCTCCGGCAGGCGGCGGTCACCCAGCAGCCATTCGCGGAAATCCTGCATCGTGATAACCGTAAGCCCGGCATCCTTGATATACTGCATCTGCTGGCAGAATTCAGCCGTGCGCATGCACATATCGGTAACTTTCCGGGTATTGCTGAAATCATGATACCCCAGCACCGCCACACGGGTCTGCTCGCGCGGAACCACAGGATGCGGGAACTCCCGGGTCACCCAATCCCCGCCTGCGATGCGCTGCACCAGAGTACCAGCCGCCGGACCTTCGTTCACAGGCCGCGGAGTCAGCACGGGCAGCTGCAGATTGGCCACCGGTTCCTCCTCAACTTCCACCGGAGCAGGGATGGGAGCGGATGAATCAGACACAGAATCAGAAAATTCCCCCACAAGCACATCCACCACCGGGGGCAATGGCGGCTGCACCGCATCACCAGCTGCAGCATTTTCAACAAAGGCCGGGAAGATAGCCGTGGCCCCCTCTGGCGATTTAACTGCAGAGGGCTGCCCCACAGGCTGATGCTTGGCCGCGACATCGCGCACTTTCTGCAAAACGGCGGCATCTTCCTCCGCAGAGCCGAAATTCACCGCCCGGGCAAATTCCTCCATCTCATCCACCATATAGCGGTTAAGCAGATAGAACGGCGTTTCCCGGGAAACCTTACCCTCACGGCGGCCAAATGCTACATTATAGCCATAGATGGCAAGGTTTTCCACCATATTGGCATTCGCATACCCCCGGGGGTAAGAAAATGCAGAGCAACTTCCAAACAAGGAAGTAATGCGCTGAGCAGAAACACCCAGTTCACGCTCTGCCAGCTTGGCAGCAGCCTCCGGCCCGGATTCATCTGCATGCACCCAGTCGCAGGCCTGCGGGCGGCTCATGCCGCGGCTTCCCACGGTTGCGCCAGCCCGGCGCATTGACTGCAGATTCTGCACGGTCAGATACCCCGGCACATCCTTGTAATTGCGGGAATCGGCAAACACCACAAAAGGGAACCCGAATTCCTTCAACACAGGCAAAGCCACAGCATAGGCTCCCGAATTGGCCTCTTCCAGTGTGATCAGCACACTGCGCTGGGGAAGAGACGCACGCCCCTGGTGCCAATCAATGAACTGCTGAAGCGAAACAGGCGTAATCCCCTGCTCTTTCAGATAAGTCATCTGGGCCAGGAATGTGGTGGGAGTGATGCCCTGCATACCCTCAGCCTCGACAAAACGCTCGTAACCCAGCACCGCAACCTGAGCGGGTTGTTCACTGGGTGCGGTCTGCACGGCCGCCGGAGATTCAACCACAGCCTCCTGAGCCTGCACCGGCGCCATAAACGCCACCAGGCAAAATGCAGCAAACCATGATTGGTACGTTGTCATGCGACCTTAAGGGTAGCACAATACCGCAATTTTGCAAGGATTTTTCATCAACGGCCGGGCACCATTTCAAAGCTGAAGCCCTTCAGGTATTCCGTTTCAGGGATATTCAGCAGAATGGGATGGTCCGGGCTCTGCCCGTGCACGTGGGTCTGGCGCAGGGTGCAATGGCCATCCACCGCGGCATCACAGATAGTCTGCCTGAACAGACTGGAGCTGATGTGGTGCGAGCAGCTGAAGGTGGAAAGAACGCCTCCGATCGGCAGCATCTGCATGGCGCGCAGGTGAATTTCCTTGTAGCCACGGAGCGCACCGTTCAGGCTCTTCTTGTTGCGGGTAAAGCTGGGCGGATCCAGGATGATGAGGTCCCACTTCGGGTCAGCCCCGTTACGCACCTTATCGCTCTCTCGCTTCAGGAAATCAAAGGCATTTTCTGCCACAGCCTCAACCTCCACACCATTCAACTCTGCGTTCTTACGCACAGAGGCAATGGCCTCCTCTGAAATGTCCACAGCGGTTACGCTGGCAGCACCGGCCCTGGCACAAGCAAGTGCAAAACCGCCCTGATTGCAGAAGCAATCCAGCACACGCCGCCCACGGGCCAGCTTCGCCACCTCCTGATAGTTCTGCAGCTGGTCAAGGTAGAGACCGGTTTTCTGCCCGGTTGCCAGGTCAACCATGAATTTAATACCCCGCCCTGTGGCCACAAAAGGTTCCGGCTGTTCGCCCATAGCCACATAGGTTTCCTGTTCAATTCCCTCTGCCACCAGCATGGGAGAATCGTTACGCACAATGATGCTGCGCGGCTGGAACAAATCACTGAGGATATCCTTTATCAAGCCCAGGCGCTGATACATGGCCATGGTGAGCGTCTGCACCACAAGCACATCGGCATAGCGGTCCACAATCAGGCCGGGTAGGCCATCGCTCTCACTCCACACCAGGCGCATCATCTCCTCGCCCGGCAGCCAGCGGTCGCGCAGCATTGCCGCCTGGGATATCCGGCGGGCAAAGAAATCGCGGTCCAGATCCTGTTTGCGGCGTGAGAAACGGCGCGCCACAATCTGCGAATGCGGGTTATACATGGCAGAGCCCAGATAGTGATCACGCTGATCCTTGAGCAGCACCACATCACCAGGCTGAGGGTTACCAAAGACCGTGCGCACCTCAGTGCCATATACCCAGTCGTGACCGTGAAAAATGCGCGCTTTGGGCGCTATGATAAGACCTGCCATAACACCGCTACCATACAGTAATAACAAGCATGTGTCAAGTTTTTCACAAAGTGACATATCAGGAGAAAAATCTTGACACGCGGCCATATCATCAATATAATGCGCGCGTACAAGTTCCGGTCCGCTATGAGATTGGGGCGGGTCTGGGACCCGCTCTTTTTTTGTATACGGCACACAATCAACCACCAGCAAAACACATTACAAAATGGCCACTACTGACATCTCCGCCCTGATTGATTTCTACGTTCGCGAAAAAGACCTGACCCGCGAGCGAGTCATCCAGGCTCTTGAGGACTCCTTCATTACCGCCTATTCCAAGATGGTGCCCGGTGCAGACCGCATCAACAATATCCGCGCCGTAGTGAACCCGCAGAAAGGCACGGTGAAAATCAAGGCAGAAATGACCGTGGTGGAAGACGACCTGCTGACGGATGCCTTCAACGAAGTGAAGCTCTCTGTAGCCCAGGCCGCCGGAGCCAAGAAGGGTAAGGAATACCTGCCCGGCGATACCATCAGCGTGAACATCACCCCCAAGGATTTCGGCCGCATCGCTGTGCAGACCGCCCGCCAGACCATGCAGCAGCGCATCCGCAAGGCCGAGCAGGAAATGCTGGCCGATGCCTTCCGCGACCGCGCCGGCGAAGTGGTGACCGGCACCGTGAAGCGCTATGATAAGGGTGATGTCATCGTGGAGGTGGAGAAGTTTGAAGGGCTTGTGCCCCTGCGCCAGCGTATCCCCGGCGAGGAATACAACAGCGGTGACAAGATGCGTTTCTACGTGGTCGAGGTGCGCGATGGCGTGCGCGGCAATGAACTCATCCTCTCCCGCAGCCACCCCAACCTGGTGCGTCGCCTGTTCGAGAACGAAGTGCTCGAAATCGCTGAGCACACCGTGGAAATCCTCAACATTGTACGTGAAGCCGGCTACCGCACCAAGATGGTCGTGCGCAGCAACGATCCGAATGTGGATCCCATCGGCGCCTGCGTGGGCATGCGCGGAGCACGCGTCAAGAACGTGGTCAACGAGCTCAACCACGAAAAGGTGGACATCCTCGAATACACCGATGACAAAGCCGCCATGGTCACCGAATCCCTGGCTCCCATTGAACCGCTCAAGGTGAATGTAGACAAAGCCGCCCACGTGGTGACCGTTGTGGTGGAAGACGACAAGGCCGCCGCCAAGGCCAAGGGTCGCAAGGGGCAGAATGTACGCCTGACCGCCCGCATCATCTCCACCCCGGAGGAACGCTGGGATGTACGCGTGGAAGCCTACGATGAAAAAGCCCAGGCCAAGACCCTGGCCAACGAAGGCGCCAGCGAACTGGCCAGCACGCTCGGCATTTCCAACAGCATGGCAGCCGCTATGGTGGCCGCCGGCTTCACCACGGTGGAAGGCATTGCCCAGTACGCCGATGAAGAAAGCCTGGTAGAAGCCCTCGGCATCACGGAGGACGAAGCCCGCGATATCATGAACAAAGCCCAGGCCAGCTGCTAAGGCCACCCCTGCTCAACAATTTTAACAACACATGGCAAACGAAAACGACAAGAAAGGCCCCGTGCTTGACCTGATCGGTGGCTCTAAGAAGAAGAAAGCAGCCCCTGCTCCCAAGGCAGAAGCCGCCCCGGCAGCCCGAAAGGCAGCCCCCAAGGAACCAGCTCCCAAAAAGGAAGCCCTGGATTTGCTTGCCCCCCGCAAGAATGTACGCAAGCCTGCCCCGGCCCCCGCGCCAGCTCCGGCACCGGCTCCTGAGCCCCAGCCTGCACCTGCCCCCAAGGCAGAGCCTGCACCGGCTCCGGCTGCAGAAGAAGGCAAAGTGATGAACATCAAGGCTCCCATCTCCGTGGCAGACCTTGCCACCCTCATGGGCATGAAGCCCTTCAAGCTCATTGCCGAACTGCTGCCCATGGGTGTGTTCGCCAACCCCGGTACCACTCTCGATAGCGACCAGGTGGCCGCCCTCTGCGAAAAGCACGGATTCACCTACGAACGCGTGCGCCGCGAAAAAGGTGCCGGCGTGAAAGCCCCGGTGGAAGAAATCAAGGAACCCGAGGCTGTTGCAGTGGAGGAAGAACCCGAGGATTCCCTCAAGGTACGCACCCCCATCATCACCGTAATGGGCCACGTAGACCATGGTAAGACCTCCCTGCTCGACTACATCCGCCGCACCAAGGTGACCGCCGGTGAAGCCGGTGGCATTACCCAGCACATCGGTGCCTACACTGTGGAACACGCCGGCAACACGCTCACCTTCATCGATACCCCCGGTCACGCCATCTTCACTGAAATGCGCGCCCGCGGTGCCGACGTGACCGACATTGTGGTGCTCGTCGTCGCCGCGAACGATGGTATCATGCCCCAGACCAAGGAAGCCATTATGCACGCCAAGGCCGCAGGCAAGACCATCATCGTGGCGGTGAACAAGTGTGACCTTCCCGCAGCTGACCCGGTGCGCGTGCGCACCCAGCTCATGGAAAACGACCTGATGCCCACCGATTTCGGCGGCGAAATTGAATGCGTGGATGTCTCGGCCCATACTGGTGCCGGTATTGACGACCTGCTCGACCTGCTCTGCCTGCAGGCTGAGGTGCTCGAACTCAAAGCCAATCCCAAAGCCAACTGCCGCGCCTCCATCATCGAAGCCCGCATGGAACAGGGCAAGGGCAGCTCTGCCACCGTCATCGTGCAGAGCGGCACCCTCAAGGTCGGTATGCCCTTTATCTGCGGCCCCTACTCCGGCAAGGTGAAAACCATGCTCGATGACAAGGGCCAGCGCATCAAGAAAGCCACCCCCGGCATGCCTGCTGAAGTTTCCGGCTTCCTCGAAACTCCGAATGTGGGCGATGAGCTGGTGGAAATGGAAAATGAACGCGCCGCCCGCAAACTTTCCGATGAGCGCCTGGAAGAGCTGCGCCAGCAGCGTCTCA
>JAFXDR010000028.1 GCA_017521145.1 Akkermansia sp.
CACCGCCTCGTGCAGCATCGTGCAGGGGGGTGCGTCCATGCGCATCAGCGTTGTGAATATCCGCTCCGGCATCGATGAGAAGCCGGACTACATCTTCGTGTTTCTTGAGAGCTGCGGCATGCAGTGCGCTCCATTTGTCCAGCGCCGTGGCATTGGGGTTGGCTCCTGCATCTAACAATGCCTTCACATTATCAGTTCGCCCGTAGGCCGCTGCATACATGAGCGGGGGCCAGCCTGTGTGATCTACCTTGTTGAGTTGATTTTTATCTTTGCTGGCATGACTCACCTCTTTTGCCGAGAGGTAGCCTGCGGCGTAGTGAAGTGAGAAGGTATCATTGCGTTGGTTTTCTGCCTCCAGGATAATGGCGATGATTCCAGTTTTTCCGTGCATGCGTGCGAGGTGAATGGGCTTGCATCCAGTGCGATCCTGAGCCATGGAGTCAGCTCCTGCCGCCAGGAGGATTCGGGTTGCAATATTGTTGCCATTGTAGGCGGCTTCGTGGAGAGGTGTTCTTCCCAGCCGGTTCGTCGCATTCAGCTCTGCTCCTTGTCCGATGAGTTTTTTGAGCTCGTTGATAATGTCCTGGGTGGGGCGGATGCGGTTGGCTGCTGCTTTGTGCAATGCTGTATTGCCTGCGCTGTCGCGCTCGTTGATTCTGGTGGATTTGTCTACAGCATCTTTCTTTAAAGTTTTTTTGATGATTCGCTCAATGTTTTTCAGACCCTTTTTCTTTGCAAGGGCGAGCGGGGTAAGCCCATCGTTGTTCCTGGTGCTGGTATCGGCCCCGCAGGTAACGAGCAGCTGTGCAATATCTGAGTGGTTCCCGTTTACAGCGTGGTGCAGGGCCGTGCAGCCGGCGTTATCCCGGGTGTTGATGCTGGCGGGGTACACGAGCAATTGTCCTACAAAAATTTCCTTTCCCAATTTTGCGGCGAGGTGCAGCGGCGTTTCTCCTTCCTTATTTCTGGCGTTGATGTCGGCCTGGTTTATCAGAAGCCTTTGCAGCCGCCGCAAATCATTATCAATGACAGCCTGGTGCAGAGCCTGTATATTGCTGCTCTCGGACTGTTGAGGCGAGGTCGGGGAGGTCTTGAGATGCTTTTCCAGAATTTCAACAGTGGCGGAGAGATTTCGTCTCTGCGCGTAGCGGTGCGGGGTCCAGCCCTGATTGCAGGTGATACTGGGATTTGCGCCGTGTTGCAAGAGCATCCTGACGGCATCGTTGTGCCCCCATCTGCTGGCATCGTGCAAAGGCGTGCGGCCGAACTTATCCCGGGCATTTATATCTGCGCCGGCTTCAATGAGTACCTTGACTATTTCTGCATGGTTTTTGACAGCAGCGGCGTGCAGGGGAGTCCAGTTGTCTTTGTCTTTGGCATTCACGTCTGCCCCTGCAGCAAGAAATACCTTGAGATTCGCCAGTCTGCCTCTGTGGGCAGAGTTGAAGATCGGAGTCCAGAGGTCTGCCCTGCGCATGTTGGGGTTGGCTCCGGCATCCAGTGCTTGTTTGAGTTTGTCTGGTGACCTATGCTCTGCCAGCACAAAGAGGTCAAGTGTATTTTTTGAGGATGATGTTATGTGTTTTTTATTGAGTGCAGCTTCTTGCAGTGTTTTTGTAACTTCATCGTTATTGAGGTGTTCAGCGTATTGGGACGGGGTGCGTCCCTCCTTGCAGCGAACGCCCGGGTCTGCGCCCCGGCTCAGCAAAAGGCGTATGATGTCGATATTACACTGACGTGCGGCATCATGCAATGGAGTGCGCCCGTACTTGTCCTGGGCATGAATATCTGCGCCTGCATCAAGCAGTACTTCAACCACCTCTTTTCTATTAAAGTAGGCGGCGCAATGAAGAGGTGTCCAGGCATCTTGATCCTTGTAGTTGGGAGAAGCTCCTGCTTCAATGAGGAGCCTGGCGTTTTCCTGACGACCATGGCGCGCTGCATAATAGAGGGGTGTCCATGAGCCTTTTACATAACGATCCGGGGCGACTCCTGTTGCCAGAATCTGCTTAAGGGCAGTAGAGGAATCCGCTCCTGCCGCACCAAATATTTCATCTCCAGCCGGCACGTTCCGGCGGGGGCTGTTATCGGGCTCCTGCGTTCCTGTCCCGCCCGATTCCTTCAGCATTTGAGCAAGCTTATGGTGATTGTGTCTGATCGCCAGATCAAGTGGTGTGAGGTTTTTCTTGTCCTTTGCGTTGATGTCGGCACCTTCCTGGAGCAGGATTTTTGCAATGCGGGTTCTCCCAGCCTTTACTGCATGATGCAGTGGTGTGCGCCCAGCCTCATCTGCAGTATTGATAGGAACATTTGCTGCCAGAAGTAAACGGACAACCTTGGCCGTGCCATGCGAGGCCTCTACCAGAAGCTGCTGGTTGTATTGTTCTGCCGGTATACCGAGCGCTTCCAGCTGTTCTTCAGGAGAAAGCTGGCTGGCTTCCGGCTCAGAATCGCAGGAATTCAGTCCCATGCTGAAAACCCCGATTGATAATAAAAGTATTTTCCGGAAAATATGCATTGCGTAATCTGAGAATCAGGGTTCGGGGCTCCAGCCTTCGGCCATGAGCTTATCGTACATGCGCCGGGCTTCTTCTTTCAGATCCAGCGAGGCCATGCGCACATAGCGTTCGGCCATTTTCGGGTCTGCGGGCAGTTTGTTGCCCCCTTTGGCAGTGATGTAGGCCAGGTAGATATAGGCGCGTTTCTGCCCCATGGCGGCGGCTTCCTGCAGCGTTTTGCTGGCCGCCTTGCTGTCTGCCGGCACTCCAATGCCGGCGTGCTGAGCGTAGGCCAGCATGATGACCGCGTGAGGCACTCCGGAGTTGGCTGCCACGTTCAGGTAATAGAGTCCCTTGCGGGTATCCTGGGGAATGCCGAGTCCGCGCAGCATCATGATACCGGCGGCGGTGCCGCAGGTGGCGTTGCCCTGGTTGGCGCCGTGGTCAAAATAGCGGAAAGCACGCTCCTTATCCACCGGCATACCGCATTTGCCGTGGTAGCTCATGGAACCCAGCCAGAAGCAGGCTCCCACCTGGTTCATCATGGCCGAGAGCTTGATGAACTGCCGGCCTGCCACATCGTTGTGCTGCACGCCCGCCTCCCGGAGAATAGGGTTGCCGGGGTCGCCATCGGTCATGGCGGTACCCAGGGCGAACAATGCATCTGCACTGTGCAGTTTGACGGCTTCTTTCAGCAGAATGAAACTTTCCTTAGGCGCTTTTTCGGAGCTGAGAGCCGAGAGGGTGTAGAGAGCTTCCGGATTCCCTTTTTCCGCAGCGGCACGCAGCATGGCAATGCGGTCAACCGGAGTGGTGGCTTTGCTGGAAAGGTAGAAGAGCACGTGGTGATTGCCGCGGTTGATTTCAGCGGCTACCTCGGGGCGGTCCTTATCGTCCCATGTAGCCAGGCGGCCGCTCATCTGCAACCACTTGTAGCGCGGAATCATGTTGCCGCCCTTGCAGGCTTCGAACATATACTTTTTAGCGGCATCTTCATCCTTCTTCGTGCCGATGCCGGCCTGCATGCACATGCACACGTTGACTTTGGCGGGGTCATACCCGGCATCGGCCGCTTTGCGCACCATATCGTAGGCTGCTTTCACTTCCGGTGAGTTCATCTTGTCTCGCGGAATGCGGGAAAGCCGGCGGTCACCCACAAACTGCAGGGCTGCAGGCTTGCCTTCCCCCGCGGCTTTCTCCATCCAGCTCATCACGGCGAATTCGTCATTCGTGGCTTCCAGAATGATGCGCAGCGGCTGGCAGAAATCGTAGACATTCAGCTTGCAGATTTCATCGAGGGCTTCGGTAAACCGGGCATAAGCCTCCGGGTGGGCGGCCGGGGAGGCATCGGCTGCGCGTGGGGTATCCGGAGTAAAGGAAAGTTCCACCTTTTTCTCCGGCATGAAAGTAGCCGGGGCCGGCAGAAATTCTTTGATTGCCGCGGAGAATATCAGGTCTTCAGTGGTCTGCCGGGCTGCTACTGGCAACAGAGAAAGCGCAAGGATGGGAGAATATCGGAACATGATGGTAGAGCATCCCTATACTATCAAAATCACCGGGCTTGAGCAAGCCCATTCTGCGTGCGCGTTAAAGGAGCCCGACCGCAATTTCATCGGCCACGAGTCGTCCGGAGCGGGTGAGGAGGAGGCGGCCTGCCGGAGTGAGGGTGGCGAGTCCTTCGTCCTGGAGCATGGTGATGAATGCAGCATCCTGTGGGCGTATCATAGCGGCGGGTAATCCTTCATCGGTGCGGAGCTGCAGCCCCAGCAGTTCGGTGCGGCGGGTGGCGGGGTCGAGTACCTCGGCAGTGCCGGGGGGCAGGGTGCCGGATTGCAGGGCAGCGGTGTAGGCTGCGGTGTTGCCTGCGTTGCAGTAGCGGGTACCATTCATGGTGCCCACGGCGCCGGGGCCCAGCCCGCAGTAATCCTCACCGTGCCAGCAGGCCAGGTTGTGCTGCGATTCGCAGCCCGGGCGGGCATAGTTGGAGATTTCATAATGCCGGTATCCTGCGGCGGTGAGCATTTCGTCCGCCAGGGTGAACATGGCTACATCGGTATCTTCATTGCCGGCGGTGGCGCCGTAGTGGCGGAAGAATTCGGTATCCTCCTCGTAGGAAAGGTTGTAGGTGGAGATGTGGTCGGGTTGCAGCGCCAGGGCGGCTTGCAGGGTATGTTCCCACTGTTGTACGGTTTGCCCGGGCAGGGAGAACATGAGGTCGATATTCACCTGGGGTATCCCGGCTTCCCGCAGCAGCTGCACGCTTTCTGCCACATCTGCCGGGCTGTGCTCGCGCCCCAGCAGCTTGAGAAGCCCGGCATCAAAGCTCTGTACTCCCAGGGAAACCCGGTTGATGCCCAGTTCCCGCCACTGGCGCACCTTGGCAGCGGTAAAGGTGGCGGGGTTGCTTTCAAAGCTCCATTCCTGCACCTGGCTCAGGTCGAGCCACTCGCGCAGGCCGTTCACCAGAATTTCCAGGTGCGTGGGCGAGAGCATGCTGGGTGTGCCGCCGCCAAAATAGATGGTGCGCGGGGCAGCGCCGCGCGGCAGCCGAAGCTGCGCCTCCCTCCCCACGGCCTGGGCATAGCCGCGTATGTCGCTGCGCCCCGGGGTGTGCTTGAAAAAGGCACAGTACGGGCAGATGCGGTGGCAGAACGGTACGTGGATGTAGAGGTGCATGCGGTGCCGGGAAAAAACGGAGGGCCGGGGATGTGCCCGGCCCTCGCTCAAATGCTTGATTGAGCTACTTGCTTTACAGCTCGGCAGCGGCCGGGGTGTCAAGGAAGTACTTGGCATCGGCGTGCTTCTGCAGGTAGGAAGCGGCCACATCGATGGTCACGGGGCCGTTGATGGCCTTGTTCACGATGGAAGCCTTCTTCTCACCCCAGGCCATGAGACGCACCTTCCTGGCGCCCATGATGGTGGCCACACCCATGGTGATGGCGGTGCTGGGCACGTTCTCGAAACCACCGAAAGCGGGGGCGGCATCGGTCTTGGTCAGGTCGTCCAGGTGCACCTGGCGGGTGATGGTGGTGTCATCGGAGCCGGGTTCGTTGAAACCGATGTGACCGGTGCGGCCGATGCCCAGAATCTGGAGGTCGAGACCACCGCAATCCTTGATCTTCTGCTCGTATGCGGCGCAGTGAGCGGGAATTTCCTCGGGAGCGAGGGTGCCGCAGGGCAGGTTGATGTTCTCGGCGGGGATGTCGATGTGGTTGAAAAGGTTGGTGTGCATGAAGTACCAGTAAGACTCCACGTGGTCGTG
The DNA here is from genome assembly GCA_017521145.1 of Akkermansia sp. GTDB lineage: Bacteria > Verrucomicrobiota > Verrucomicrobiia > Verrucomicrobiales > Akkermansiaceae > Akkermansia. The sequence continues at coordinate 5,761 of JAFXDR010000028.1, forward strand.
GGGCAGACCGGTGTATTCATCCAGGTTGAAGGTGGTCACGTTCTTGAAGGAGAGCCCCTCTTCCTTGTGCAGGCGGATAAGCTCAGCATAGAAAGGCAGCGGGGTAGCACCCGTGGCAAGACCCAGAACAACACCCTTGCCCTCAGCGGCGCGGGAGCGGATGAGTTCGGCTACTTCTGCGGCGAGTGTCTTGGCGGCAGCTTCCTTGGTTTCGAAAACTTCGTATGTCATAGCGCCGCTATTCTATCGCCGCACTGTGTCAAATTCAACCCTAAAGTTAGTAAACCCCGCAAAAACTCCTTATTTTACAGCATAGTTGATGCTTACTTCGATGCCATCGTGCGGGATATGGCCTTTTTCGCGGAGCTCGTGGTAAACTGTTTTCCAGTCGCTCAGGTTCTTGAGGGAAATGCAGCCGTGTGAGCCCGTGCTGCGGATGGTTGTCTCTTCCGTTTCGCCGGGCACGGCAATGAGTGCCAGGTGCAGCAGAATGTTGAAGCGATCCTCGCTGAACTGCGGAATTGCCTTGCGCCCCATGCAGGTGATGTAGAAACCGTTGATGCTGTAGCCGTGGAAATCCGGGTAGATGCGGGCCTGCATGCCCTCCGGTACGGATGGAGCGGTGCATTCCTCCGTGCCGAAATAGCCATTGGCACGTCCTCCGCTCTGCACCGGGAAGCTCAGGGGTGGCACTCCTTCCTGGTCGTAGTGCAGGGTTACCTTGCCGCGGTATACGGGGCCTATGTAGCCGCTGCGGCCCGGGCCTCCCTTGCCACGTTCGGTGTTGCGCTTGTAGATGAGATTGTTGCTGATATAGCGCTTTTCCTTATTGTCCCATTGGAATGAAGAGGGGCGGTTGCGGGGCTTGGTCCGCACCAGAGCCACATCCACAAAGCGCTGCCACCTGACCTTGTCGGCGCGTTGCTTATCCAGAATCAGGGCATATTGCTTGTCCTGTTCCTCCAGCTCTTCAGAGGAAAGACTGCGGTGGGTAAAGAGGATTTCCACCCGGTTCACCCTGGCTCTGGCCCGTTCATCCATGGCCCAATGTGCCGGATTGGCTCCGGCTTCCAGCAGAAGCTGGGCTACCTCGGCATTCCCGGCGGGTACCAGCATGAGCGCGGTCTTGCCTTCGGCGTTCACCTGGTTCACATCGGCCCCGGCGCGGATGGCTTTAAGCACATGCTCAACGGTATTTTCCGGGCGCTGAACGGCTTCGTGCAGGCTGGTGCCGGGGGCCGCTTTCAGACAGCAGCTTACCAGGTGCCGCGTCAGTTCCATATCGGTGCTGAGGTGGTGGGCACAACGCCCTTTCAGCGTGGCAATGGAGGGGTCTGCTCCCCTCAGAAGCAGCCCGTGCACAATTTCCTTATGATCGAGGGCGGCGGCCATCATGAGCGCGGTCTGCCCGTGTTTGTCCCGGGTGTTGATATCACTGCCTTTCACCATGCCCAGCAACTGGCGGGAAAGCATGTGCGCAATTTTCATGTTGCGCTCGCTGCCGTCTCCCATCTGCTCCAGCTGCTGCCCGTGGCGTTTCAGAAAGTCAGTCCACCGCATATCATCAGCATGGCACATGCCGATGATACAGGGAATGAGCAGCAGGGAGAGACATTTGCCCACTTTCATGGTTGCATCAGGGTCAGTAGCGGCAAGAATAACACTTTTTTCTCTCCCCTGTAAAGCCTAAATTATTCTGAATCACTTTAATATAAGTAAAAATCGAGCCTGAAGATGCCGGTAAACGAGAAAAAATATCCTTTTTTGTGCCAGGGAAGCAGATTTTTTGTAAAAAAAAGGCTTGCAATGCCGCAAGTCGTGTGGTATGCTGCCGCCGCACACAGCATCTGCCGCTGTAGCTCAGGGGTAGAGCAACGCATTCGTAATGCGTGGGTCGTCAGTTCAAATCTGACCAGCGGCTTCTCCCCATGGGAAACACAAGATGCAGGGTGCTCACAGACAAAGTGCCTCCGTAGCTCAGTTGGTAGAGCAGTTGACTCTTAATCAATTTGTCCGCGGTTCGAGTCCGCGCGGGGGTACCAGCCTGTGAGCAGCCATGTGAGCAACACGCCTCCGTAGCTCAGTTGGTAGAGCAGTTGACTCTTAATCAATTTGTCCGCGGTTCGAGTCCGCGCGGGGGTATTCAGTTTTGTATGAGAGGTGTGGGGTGACCTGGTAATCAGGTCGCCCTATTTGTTGGGTCAAGCCGGCTCATTCCACAATTATTGCAGAAGAGCCGGTTTTTATCTTTTTCCGGTGCAGCCGGAAAGAACTTCTCTGCGCGAAGCGGAACTTATCTCCCGGCGAAAGCCGGGAAATTCTCTCTGCTTTGAAAAGCAGATGATAATATAGCGTCCTATTTGCACGCCCACTGGCGTGGGGAATTTTAAGCCCACGGAGTGGGTTTTTGAATTTCCCGGGCTGAAAGCCCGGCAGGTGGCGATTTTTTTCCGCGCCTGCGGGCGCGGGTGAAAACGCGCTTCGCGCGCGTGAAAAGTGAAAACAGGCTGCGCCTGAGTGAAAACGCGCCTGCGACGCGTGTGATGGAATGATTTTCCGGTGTGGAAATCATTCCACAGTGCGAGCCTGGCGGCGGGCCTTGCGGAGCCGCTCGCGTTCGGCAAAGGCTTTTTTGCCGGTGGAGGTGGAGCGGTCGAGGTCTCGCGCGGTTTCGAGTGCGGCAATGGCTTCCAG
>JAFXDR010000029.1 GCA_017521145.1 Akkermansia sp.
GCCGAGGATTCTCTCGAAGTGGAGCCCTTGGTCTGCCGGGTTGAGGAGAGGCTCGAATCGTTAAAAAGCTTGCCGATTTTCGGGCTGGGAAAGGGGCAAAAGTATAGTCTTTTTATGGGTCAGGCTCATAACGTATTCATTATCAACACCACTTTTATTTGAGAGAGGTAAACCATATACTTTTAGCCAATCCACTCACCATTAACCCTTTGTAATAAAATAGGGGTTTATTGTATGCCGCGACCCCAGTCCTTTAGAGTCCCCGGGGAGTAAGAAAGGGCAAAATCAGGGCGCGTACAAGCTTTTAATGAGTGGTATTATTAGCTAGCCCCATCTCAGCGTAGCCCGTAAGGCGAAGACGAATCGGTGCGAGTTCGAAGCTATACGAAACAAGGGGCAACATTGTGCCACCGCAGCCCCGGCGGGGTTGATTCGGGCTCGCCTCACGAGCCCTCACCTCTGCGGGGCAAACAGCAGAGCTGTTTGTCCAAGCGGGCTTACCGCTCGCTGCGCGAGCGCCCAAACGGGGCCGTCGCCCGCTTTCGAACTTCGTTCTCGCCCCGCCGGGAATAAAGCACAAAAAAGCGCACCAAATGGTGCGCTTTTTTGTGCTAGGGCCGGCGGGGTTCGAACCCGCGACCAAGGGATTATGAGTCCCCTGCTCTGACCGCTGAGCTACAGCCCCGCAGGGAGTGTACAGAAGTACAAGAGGGGATGCAAGCTTAAAATGCGGGCATTTTTTGTCATGTAGCTGATTCAGAATGCTCGTCAGGGGCAGTCTCTTTGATAGAGTCGGGGGTCAGCACGATGAGGTCGTGCACCGGTTCGGTAAGTTCGCGCTTTTTCCGCATGCGTTTCTGGCGCGGCAGGGGTGTGGACCTGCCCCAGAAAGCAGCAGCGGATTCGCGGGTGATACCGGCTTGATTCAGATAGCGGCTAAAGAGCAGCTTGGCACTGCTGTGTCCCATTTCAAGTTGCAGTTGGTGCAGATCTCGAAAGTAACGCAGGTGATAGGAGGCAAAGGTGTGGCGCAGGGTGTCTGGCCGCCAGGGTTCCAATCCGGCCATGCGGCGCAGGTGTTTCCAGCGCTGAACCCAGCTGCCCGGCACCACGCGGGCTTGCGGATTGTCTCCGCCACAGGCGGAACGCCAGCGGTTCAGCCAGCGCAGCAGCACCGGCTGAATGGTCACAACCCGGGCACCTCCCGTCTTGCTCACCACAGGAACCACAGTGATAACCTGTTCATCGAAATCTACATCGCACCAGTGCAAGCGCCCCACCTCTGCCGGGCGGATACCAGCCCAGAGCATGATACCGACCGCAGCGGCGCAGCACTGAAATTCCGGTCTGGCCGCAGCCCGCAGAAGCTCATGTACCTGAGATAGAGCCAGCGCTTCCACCGTGCGCTCCACACGGCGACACACACGCATGCGCCGCATGGGATTATCACGGCACCAGTTCTGCTGGATGGCGAAATTGAAGAAACAATTCATCAGCCGGCGTGCCTTATCAATAGTATGCGGAGTCTGGTATACCTGCAGAATGGCATCCAGACAGTCTTTCGGTTGCATGCTTCGGACGGTGCGTTCGCCCAGGCCCTCGACCTCGCGGAGCAACCGATGCAGCACCCCGCGGCATTCCGTAAGCGAACTGGGCCGCAAATCCAGCTTCGTTCTGAGATAAGTCTCGATAGCCACATCCATGCGTTCCGACTGAATCTCTTCCCCGGCCACTTCTATTCCCAAACCAAAGATACGGGTTAATTCCGTGGCATTTAACTTCACCCCTGGCAAACGCTGGTGTGCCAGCTCACGGATATTTTCCAGCAAGCGCGCCACATCTTCCGGGGATAGTTTCCATTTTCTTTTCGATAGGATATGGCTGGATTGATAGGATTGAAGTTTCTTTTTCATAGGCAGTAGAAGTACCGAAAGGCACATATTGTTTCATCATAGTAAGCATCACTTCCTGATACAGAATATACGGCCTCAGGACAGAAGATGATGCGTTCCCTTTGCAAACGGTTAATCAGATTGCAAGGTTATAGTCTATTGCAACTCTTAGCACTCCGCAGAAAAAAGGCATCTCTTTTCAGTTTCACCGCTAGAACGATAACACTGCGGACAAGACACGACGCCATTTCACCCCCATTTCCTCCTCGAAAAATCCCTGTAAAGCTGCGCTATCCCCCCTGCCCGGCAGATACATACACGACCGTACAGAGCTGCATGCAACAGTTCCGGAGGGAATGAGACATTGCACAAAAAGCCCTCCGGGCAGGCCAGAAAAAACGGATTAATGAAAAAAATCAGGATTCTGAAGAATAAAAAAAACAGAGAATGCAACTGAAATGTTGACGGAGGGGGGGGATTTGGTGTAGACTACAAAAAGGGCGTAGTCTACGCTCGCGATGCCTTATTCACCTTAGCTTTCTTACCTCCCGTGTACTCTAACGAAGACTTTCTCCTGCAGCTCCTGGTTGAAGCCGGGGGCATTGATGAGGGCACTCTCGATTCTATCCGCATGCAGCTCTCGCCGCTGGATAACATTATCGAATACCTCGTTGAGAACAAATACCTGACTCACGAATACATTGCCCAGGTCGCGGCCAATAATTCCGGGCTGGAATATGTGGATGTCACCTCCTTTGAAATCGACCCCAGCATCATTGCCATGGTCAAGGGTGAACTGGCCCGCCGCGTGAAATTCCTGCCGCTGGGCGATGACGGTTTCTCCCTGCAGGTGGCCATCTGCGACCCCTTCGACATGCAGACCATGGACAGTCTGCCGCAGTTCCTGGGGCGGGATGTAAGCTTCTTCGTTACATCCTATCCCTTGCTGCAGAAAGCACTGGATAAGTATTACCCGGAGAAGAAAGAATATGCCAAGGGCGATACTGAGGGCCCCATCATTGAGCTGGTAGACCAGATGTTCAATGATGCCCATGAAATGCGCGCATCCGACATTCACATCGAGCCCATGGAAGACCGCGTGCGTCTGCGTTTCCGCGTGGACGGGCGTCTGGTAGAAGTAGCCAACCACCCGAAGAAGCTGCTCGGGCCCATTGTGGCACGTCTCAAGGTGATGAGCACCTCCATGAGCATTGCCGAAAAGCGCGTACCGCAGGACGGCCGTATCGAAATGGATCTGCGCGACGGCGCCCACATCGACCTCCGTGTAAGCACCGTACCCACCAACCACGGCGAATCTGTGGTGATGCGTATTCTCGACAAATCGGCCCTGGCGCTCGGCCTGCCGCAGCTGGGCTTCCTGTCGGACGACGAAGCCACCTTCGATCGCCTGGTCACCCTGCCCGACGGCGTAATTCTTGTGACCGGCCCCACCGGTTCCGGTAAGACCACTACGCTTTATGCCTGCCTCAACCACCTGAACCGCCCCGACAAGAAGATCATCACCGCTGAAGACCCGGTGGAATACGAAATGAGCGGCATCAACCAGGTGATGATCCGCACCGAAATCGGCATGACTTTCGCCGCCGCCCTGCGCGCCATGCTGCGCCAGGCCCCGAACATCATCATGATTGGTGAAATTCGTGACGGGGAGACCGCCAGCATCGCCATCCAGGCTGCTATGACAGGTCACCTCGTCCTTTCCACCCTGCACACCAATGATGCTCCCTCCTCCGTGGCGCGTCTGGCCGACATGGGCGTAGACCGCTTCCTGATTGCCTCTGCCGTGCGCGCCATCATGGCCCAGCGTCTCTGCCGCAGCCTCTGCTCCTGCAAGGTGGATGGCAGCCTGACCGCCAAGCAGGCCAGCATGCTGGGCATCGATATCAACCGCCCGGTAAAGGTACCCCGCCCCGGTGGCTGCGACAAGTGCCGCGGCAAGGGCATGAAGGGCCGACTGGGCATTTTCGAAATCTTCGAAGTGACCGACGATGTACGCGGTCTCATCAACTCGAATCTCACCTCGGCCCAGCTGCGCAAGCGCGCACGCGAGCTGGGCATGCGCACTCTGCGCGAGGACGGCATCCGCAAAGTGATGGCAGGCCTCACCTCTGCCGAAGAAATCATCCGCGTAACCACTGGCGACGCCAGCTAATTTCCCACCCCATACCAATTTACTTACATATATGAACAACGAGGTTGCAATTGATGTTTTCATCAACAACGGCATGCTGGATCGCTCCGTTGCCAAGGATGTTGCCGATGAAATGGCCAACAGCGGCAAGGAACTGTGGGAAACGCTGATTGATTTCGGTGTCATCAGCGCACCGGAAGACTACTGGAATGTCATCGCCATGGAAGTGGGTGCCCAGTACATTTCCCTGGCCGATTTCACCCCGCCCCAGGAGGTACTGGACATGCTGCCCGCCGGGCTGGCACGCCTGCACGGTGCCCTGCCCATTGAATACCGCGAGGGCGAAGGGCTCTACGTATGCCTGGAAGACCCGCTGAACCCGCAGACTGTGGACGACCTGCGCGTGGCTGCCGGGCAGGATATCTACCTGTATGTAGCCGCTGATTACGAGGTGCGTGCCCGCATCACCGAATGCTACGGCGGTGCCGAAGCCGCCATGGGCGACCTGCTTGCCGAGCTGGACACCATGAGCGTGGGCAGCAACGACGGCGCAGAGGAAGCCAACGCCGCCCCGGTGATTAAGTTCGTGAACCTGGTGATTATGCAGGCCATTAAGGAAAAAGCCTCCGATATTCACCTGGAACCCTTTGAAACCGAATTCAAGATTCGCTACCGTGTGGACGGTGCCTTGTATGAAATGGCTCCGCCCCCTGTACACCTGGCCAACTCCGTCATCTCCCGCGTGAAAGTGATGGCCGGCATGAATATCGCCGAGCGCCGCGTGCCGCAGGACGGTCGAATCGTCATGAAAGTGGGGGATGCCGGCGTGGATATGCGTGTGAACTCCCTGCCCACCCAGTACGGCGAATCCGTGGTAATGCGTGTGCTCGACCGCAACAGCGTGAGCCTCAACCTGGACAACCTGAACCTCTCCCCGCACCTGCACGAATACATCATCGACACCGTAAACAAACCCAACGGCATCTTCGTGGTGACGGGCCCCACCGGTTCCGGTAAGACCACCACCCTCTATGCCGCCCTGCGCGAAGTGAACACCGAGGACTCCAAGCTGCTCACCGCAGAAGACCCGGTGGAATACGATATCGACGGCATCGTACAGGTACCCATCAACGAAGCAATCGGCGTGACTTTCCCCCGTGTGCTGCGTGCTTTCCTGCGTCAGGACCCGGATCGCATTCTGGTGGGCGAAATTCGTGACAAAGACACCGCCCAGATTGCCATTCAGGCCGCTCTGACGGGTCACCTGGTGCTCTCCACCCTGCACACGAACGACGCCGCCGGTGCCGTGACCCGCTTCGTGGATATGGGCGTGCAGCCCTTCCTGCTGGCCGCCACCCTGCTGGGCGTGCTGGGTCAGCGTCTGGTGCGTACCATCTGCCCGTACTGCAAGACCCCCTACACCCCCTCGACCTCCCTGCTGAACCAGCTGGGCATCAACCCGCAACTCATTGGCAGCCAGCAATTCTTCACCGGTGCCCGTTGCGACAAGTGCGCCAACACCGGCTACAAGGGCCGAAAGGGTATCCACGAGCTGCTGAATGTGACCGACCCCATCAAGGAACTCATCACGCAGAACGTGCCCTCCATCGTGCTCAAGCAAAAAGCAGTCGAACTGGGCATGACCACCCTGCGCGAAGACGGCATCCAGAACATCTTCGAAGGCAACACCACCATCGAAGAAGTGCTCAAGTACACCTAATAGCTTGACGCAGCACCCCACATCTGCTATTTTTTCATCATAACAACATTTTCCCACTAACTTACTAAACGCTATGCCTAATTTCAAATACACCGCGCTCGACCAGAACGGCGCAGAAAAAACAGGCTTTGTAACGGCTGATAACAAGATTGCCGCCATGGAAATGGTGCGTGCCCAGGGCTTGCTTGTCCGCGAATGCGAGGAAAGCAAGGCCGGTCCCTCTGCAGTCAAGCAGAAGGGCGGCAAGAAAGAAGGCAAAGCCAAGAAGAAGAAGGAACCGGGTACCAAGGGCAAAGCCGGTGCCGCCGTGAAGCAGAAGGAGCTCATGGTGTTCACCCGCCAGCTCGCCACGCTGATTGATGCCGGCCTGCCGCTGCTCCAGAGTCTCAACGTGCTCAGCAAGCAGGAACCCAACCCGAACCTGCGCGCCACCATCGTGGCCCTGGGTGAATCCGTGCAGGGTGGTTCCACCTTCTCCGAAGCCCTCTCCACCTACCCGAAGCTGTTCAACAAGCTCTTCGTGAACATGGTGAAAGCTGGTGAAATCGGCGGTGTGCTCGAAGTCGTGCTCAAGCGTCTGGCAGAGTACCAGGAAAAGGCTAACCGCCTGCGTTCCAAGATTGTATCCGCTATGGTGTATCCCACCATCATCCTTGTGATTGCCGTGGGTATCCTCACCTTCCTCATGCTGGTTATCGTGCCCAAGTTCAAGGAAATGTTCGAAGGCCAGAACATGGAACTGCCCGGTCTCTCCCAGTTCGTGTTCAACTTCTCCGATAACTGCATGGCGGACGACCTCATTCCCTTTGTACCGAATGCCGTGTTCTTCCTGGCTCTGGTAGCAGTCGCCATTGTCGGCATCTCGTTCTGGAAACGCACGCCCAAGGGTGGCCGCACTGTGGATGCCATGGTGCTCAAACTGCCCAAGATTGGTGATCTGACCAAGGTAAGTGCAGTGGCCCGCTTCTCCCGCACCTTCGGTACCCTGGTATCCTCCGGCGTGCCGATTCTGCAGGCTCTGCTCATCACCCGCGACACCGCCGGTAATGTGATAGTGGCCGATGCCGTGACCAAAATTCACGATTCCGTGCGCGAGGGTGAGTCCATCGTGACCCCCATGAGCACCTGCAACGTGTTCCCGCCCATGATGATTTCCATGGTAGACGTGGGTGAGGAAACTGGTCAGCTGCCCGATATGCTCATGAAGGTGGCCGAGGTGTATGATGAAGAGGTGGACAACTCCGTAACCGCACTCACCGCCATGCTCGAACCGCTCATGATTGTGTTCCTTGCCGTGGTGGTAGGTAGCATCGTGCTCGCCATGTTCATGCCGATGATGGAAATCATCAAGAACGTGTAACCCCGCACTTTTTCAGGAAACGATGAAACTGACCAAACAGACAGCCAAGGGCTTCACACTGGTTGAAATTCTCATCGGTGTTGGTATTCTGGCCATGCTCGCTGCCGGCATGTGGGTAGCCGTGGCCAGCTACCAGGACAAGAAACTCGTCAAGAAAGCCGAGACGGAGATTGCCCTGCTCTCGGCCAGCATGACCGAGTACCGCACTGATAACGGCGGGCTCCTCCCCTTTGGGCGTGGCGATGAGGAAAGCTCCAACATCATGTACCGTGCCCTTTCTTGCGATGAAGATGGCGATGGCGAACCCGATAACGAGAACGGCGTGACACGCATGCCCTATTGCCCCACCTTCAATGTCATCAAGAACCCGAAGGAAGCCGAACAGGGCGAAGGTATCCCCGTGCTGAAGGCCAGCATCAAGACCAAGACCAAGGGGCGTCGCAAGCTCCTGGTCATTGTTGACCCCTGGGGCCGCCCCTACCGCTACCGTCTGGGCTGCGAGGCGGAGGACGATAAAGGCAAGACGGGCAAAGGAATCAACGGTGATTTTGATATCTTCTCCCAGGGGCCGGACGGTCAGGGAGACAGCACTAACAAAATTGCTGAGAACGAAGACAACGTTTCCAACATCACTTTCTTATAATCCCACTTTTCTGAACATATGAACCACCGTTTCCACACGGCGTTTCTCACAGCAACCAGTGCTGCCACGGCACTGGTTGCTGTGTCTATGCCCACCCATGCAGAGGAAAAAACAGCACCTGCGCTCAAGTTAGTCAGGAGAGTCACCCCGGAATACGCCGGTAAGGTGGAATTCAGGATTACCAAAGGACTCCGGCAGCCCACCATCCAGGCCAATGGGGAAAAACTGCTCATCACTGCCGCTAACATACGGGAATGCATCCGCGCCTACGGCTACTACCTGCGCAAGGTAGCACACGTACACTTCTCCTGGAATGGAGATAACACCAGCGCTGCCCGGTTCAGGCTGCCGGAAGGCACACTCACCGTGCCGGAAGCTCTCCCCATCAACTACGCATACAACTACTGCACCCTCAGCTACACCTCCACCCACTGGGACATGGAACGCTGGGAACAGGAGATTGACCGACTCGCACTGGCAGGCTATTCCCATGTGCTGGTCACAGCAGGTCTGGAAGAGGTCTGGCAGGGCTTCCTGCGCGAGATTGGCTATCCGGCGGCACAAATACCCGGATTCATCCCCAACCCCGCCTACGCGGCCTGGTGGAACATGGGCAACCTGGAAGGTGAAGGCGGCCCGGTGAGCGATGTCATCATCAAGCATGAAGCCAGGCTCGGCCGTTTCCTGGTCAAGCGCATGCGCCAGCTGGGCATGGAACCGGTTCTGCAAGGCTACGTGGGCTTCCTGCCGCATGACATGCCGGCAGACAAAATCAAGGGCAGAATCATCCCCCAGGGAAAATGGTGCAGATTCTACAACCGCCCGGCGGTACTGTCTCCCACCGCAGAAGATTTTCCCCGTCTGGCGGCCATCTGGTATAAGCATATCCACAAAGTATACCAATACAAAGGGCTTTATTTTGGTGGCGACCTCTTCCACGAAGGAGGCAACAGCGGCGGAACCCCGCTCACTCCGGCAGCCCGGGCAGTGGAAGCCGCCATGCAGAAGGCATCCGCCGGCTCCACATGGCTCATCCAGGCCTGGGGGCACAACCCGCACCGCGATCTGCTGGCAGGCACATCCCCGGAGCACACCCTCATCCTCGCGCTGGATAAGGACATGACCGCCGGGCACAACATTCAGCGCAACTACCAGGGGCGCCCCCACGTGTGGTGTGAACTCCTGAACTTCGGCGGCAACCAGGGCATGTACGGCGGCGTAGAGCTCCTGGAGAACATGAGCGGCAACGCCGGAGGAGCCGTAGGCATCGGCCTCATCTCCGAAGGCCTCGAGACCAACCCCCTCTATTATGCCCTGCTCACCGAGCGTATCAACAACCGCGAAAAGATTGACCGCGAAGCCTTCCTCAAGGAATACACCCTGAACCGCTACGGCGTGGAAGATGCCAGCATCATCCAGGCCATGCGCCTGCTGATCAGAAGCGTATACTCTCCAAAGAAGCTCCAGGAAGGATGCACGGAAAGCATCCTCTGCGCCCGCCCCAGTCTCACGGCCAACAAAGCTTCCACCTGGGCCAAACCAAATAACTACTACAGCTATGCCGATGTGGAAGAAGCGGCCAGACTCCTGCTGAAAGCAGGCAGAAAGCACAAACTCGACAGTCTCCGCACCTATCGGAACGACCTGGCAGACGTATGCCGACAAGTGCTTTCCGACCGCGCTCGCGCCCAGCTTCCCAGGGTGAAAGCCGCCTACGATGCCAGGGACACCGCCGCCTTTGAAAAAGAAAGCGCCGTCTACCTGCAACTCATCCGCGACACCGCAACCCTCCTGGCCACATCGGAGGACTTCCTGCTGGGTTCCTTCCTGCAAGGAGCCGAAAGCAAGGGCGGCAAAAACGCAGCCGCCCGCCGGCAGATGCGCAACGCCATGCTCCAGCTCATCACCACCTGGACCCCCACCCACGGCATTCTCAACGACTACGCCCACCGCCAGCTCTCCGAGCTCATGAGCCAATACTACCTCAAACGCTGGGAAGCCTTCTTCAACGTGAAACGCGCCGAACTCAGCGGTCAGAAACTCGATGGCGAAGGCGGTCGCTCCGCCACCCAGACCACCGAAAACAACGGCGAGGCCGTCAGCACCAGTTACGAGCTCAGCAAATCCGTGGATGAGGTAGAACGCAACTTCCGCACAGCCAAACTGGAACTGCTCACCAAGCCCAGGGGAAGTGTCATCGAGCAAGCGGCGCGAATTCTCGAAGGGAAATAAACCCCGCAAAATCTATCCCGTGCAGAAAGGCAGAACAGCATTCCGGTTCTGCCTTTCTGCATCCGGGCGTTACTGAACAAGTTGCTTAAACTTCTTCAAAGCATCTTTCCCTGCCTCCAGCACATTTTCTGCAGCATCCTCCTTCTTCTCCTCCTTTTCCTCATCAGGGGAGAAAATAACATGCACCAGCACGTTTTCAGCCTCAGTTCCAGGCAGGTACTTCTCTTCCACAGACAAGGAGCCGCCCTCTTCAATATGCTCCGTAAAAGACTCCTCAAACTTCTTCTTCCCCCGATACCTGCGAACTACAGCAGTGTATGATGCTTGTCCCTTGGAATAAGCCTTCTGAGCCTCCTTCCAGAAATCACGGTGATTCTTACAGACGTGCCGGGGACTCTGATATGATTGCAGCGCCTCAGGATACGCATTTCTGGACCATGTATAATTTGCCTGCATCATCGTGTTATCATCTACGAAAAAAAACTGCGTTGAAGGCGTCACATGATACCAAGCACCATCCTCAAGCTGTACCATAATCCACCAACATGAATAATGACGCTGATTTATGCCATTCCCTCTTCCACCACTCCGCTTCCCCGTTCCGCACACCCCCGTTCCGTATACGACACGGCTTGGTATACCCAAGGCTTCCAATATGATATCAATGCAAAATGCGTAACAATCATCCCGCACCCTCCTTGATATAAAGAAGTCTGCACAACTTTCCTTTCCTGTACGGGGAGAAAGTCTGCGCAGGCGAGAATCCTCCACCACAACACGTACTAGTTCTGAACGCTTCATGTACTTAATCCTGTAGCGTTCTATACGCTCTGCGAAAACCTTCAATGCATTCTTTTCCTTAATGGACAACTCCTTTTCCAGTTTCGGATTCTGATAAGTCGCCAGAATTCGCGTTCCATCATGATACTCCATGGTAAACTTCATGGAAGAATTGGCACTCTTATACCAGTAAAACCATTTTGTAGCAAAATCTGAGTACATTGACTTTTGGACCAGCGTCTCAAAATCCTTATTACGATACTGACCTTCAAGGCGGATTTGGCGCTTCTGCTCCAGGTTCATCGCCATCTCCGTAATAATCTTATTCAAATCGCCCACACTACGCACAACAGGCGTCTCGTCCCGGCAATATGCAGTACAGACCATCAGCGGCATGATAAACAGCAGGAAAGAATGCCAGGATACAAGAGACAGGAAACTGTGAGTCATACGCTAAGAGAGTTGCTCTCTTATAGCATTTCCATCGGTTTAAGTCAAGTTTATCACATCCCGGAGCCACGTCCAGCCGCGCAGCGGCTGGTATTAAAATCACACCCCGCGCAGCGGGGTGTTTTCATTTTTCACAGAACGGCCGTCAGGCCGTTTTTTCACAGCAGGCGCAGCCTGTTTTCACAATAATTCACCCGGCAAAGCCGGATTTCGTTTCCCGGGGGAGGGGTCATTTGTAAGGCGCGCGGTCGTTGGGAAGCCAATGAAAAATTTCCCTGCGGCTTGCGCCGCAGATGGCTTTTATCATCTGCC
>JAFXDR010000030.1 GCA_017521145.1 Akkermansia sp.
AAGCACAACCTGGGCGTGGCCCTCGGTTATGTGGAGGGCGACACCAAGGCGAAGGGCTGGAGTGCTCTGGACCAGACCAGCACCTACCTGGCCGTATACGGCGAGCATGGCCTCAGAAAACTGAGCGACACCAGCTGCCTGAGCCTGGACTGGGTGCTGGCCTATGGCCAGGGCGAGTCCGAAATCAACTCCATCAGCTGGGAGCAGGACAGCCTGCAGCTCAACACCCGCCTGAGCTGGAACAAGAAGCTCAGCGACAAGCTCTGCCTGAGCGTGTTCGGAGGCCTGGAATACTACACCAACGAGTCTGATGAGGTGGCCGGCATGAAGACCGGCTCCATCCAGAACCTGCGTGGCGAAGTCGGCGTGGGTGCCAGCTATGTGGTGTGGGGAGTGCCCGGCAGCGAGACTGTGACCGATGAGAAGGGCGCTGAAATCACCGTGACGGGCACGGGCTGCCGGCGACTGGTGCTGCATGGCGAGGTGCGGGTCATGAACGACATGGTGCGCCACAACCCGGTCATCCGCATGGATGGCCTGAGCGGCAGCGGAGAGAACCCCGGCCGCACCGGCATGGGCATTGAGGCAGGTGCCACCTACCGCGTGAATGACCGCTGGAGCGCCAGTGCGAACTACAGCTTCAACGCGATGGATGATTCCCGCGAACACTGCGTGAACGTGGGCGCTTCCTACACTTTCTGATATAAGGACAGAATCAGAACCAACGGCATCACCGGGGCAATCCTGGTGGTGCCGGTTTTTTTTCTCTGTATCCCGAGTTGAATTTTTCTGTTTGTCCATTGGGGGCTTTGTCTTTGCCGCCTGGAAGGGGGAGCTGCATTCAAGGTGGCAGACAGACTTCAACTGGTAATGTAATCTCTGGGAGATAAATGATGCGGAGGTCGGGCCTGCCATGCAACAGTATAGCCTTGCCAATTCTGCGGGAAAGGAGTAAAGTAGGCGGCATGAACATTCAGCTCTTCAAAGACCTCTGCGAGGCAACCGGGGCTCCCGGTTTTGAGTATGGCATCCGCGAGCTGGTCATCAAGGAGATGACCCCGCTGGCAGATGAAATCAAGGTGGATAATGTGGGCAATGTGGTGGCTCTTATCAAGGGTAAGTGCTCCGAAAAGAGCATCATGTGCGCCGCCCACATGGACGAAATCGGCTTCATTGTGCGCCATATTGATGACAATGGCTTTATCCGCATTCTGCCCCTGGGCGGTTTTGACCCGAAGACCCTGACCGCCCAGCGTGTGGTGGTGCATGGCACCAAGGATCTGCCCGGTTGCATGGGCGTGAAGCCCATTCACGTGATGAGCCCCGAGGAACGCACCAAAATGCCCCAGGTGACTGATTATGTGGTGGACCTCGGTATGAGCAAGGAAGAGGTGGAGAAGTATGTTTCCATCGGCGATTCCATCACCCGCATCGGGGATCTGGTGGAAATGGGCGATTGCCTGAATGTGAAGAGCATCGACAACCGCGGCGGCTGCTACATGCTGATTGAGGCGGTGCGCGCCATCAAGGCTGCCGGCGACCTGCCGGATTACGACCTGTATGCCGTGTTCACGGTGCAGGAGGAAGTGGGCCTGCGCGGTGCTCATGCGGCCACGCTTGCCATCAACCCGGATTTCGCTTTCGCGCTGGATGTGACTATCGCGTTCGATACTCCCGGCAGCGGCGCGCACGATAAGTGCACGGTGCTGGGCAAGGGCACGGCGGTGAAGGTGTACGATGGTACGCTCATCACCAACCCCCGCATGGTGAAGTTCATGACGGCTCTCTGCCAGGAGTCTGAGATTCCCTACCAGCTCGAGCTGCTGTCCGCCGGTGGTACCGATGCCGGCGCTATGCAGAAGTTTACCGCCGGTGGGGCTGTGACCGGTGCTATTTCCATTCCGGTGCGCAATGTGCACCAGAGCATCGAAATGGCTCACAAGGTGGATATTGATGCCAGCGTGAACCTGCTTACCGCCTGCTTCACTTCGCTGACCCGCTGGGACTGGAGCTGGAAGCAGATGACCCGCACCCTGACTCCCAAGGCGGAGTGCGCTGCTGCTCCTAAAAAGAAGGGCTGCTGCCGCAAGAAGAAATAACCCTTATGGAGTGATTAATGACTAATGATTAGTGATTAATTGCCGAAGTCCGCTGCGCTGCGCGCAGGGAAACGAAAAAGAAGCTCTGAGGTGTGCCTCAGAGCTTCTTTTGCAAGTGCGAGGCTCGAGCCTTACGGCTCGAGCGGGAGGGGAGCTGTGGGTGCCTCCCAGTGGGCATCATCTTCCTGGGCCGGGGCTTTGCGCGGGGTGATAAGCTTGCCCTTGCGGCGCTTGGGCGTTTTGTCAAAATCGCTCATGTCCACCATGTCATCCACGCCCAGGGCGTAGCGCACGATATCCGGCAGGTTGTCCTTGACGAGCTGGGAAATCGGGAATGTGGTCTGGCCGGAGGGGAAACGCAGGGTAATCTGCCCGGCCTGCAGGCGGTGTACCACGGCATCCGGGTAGGCGCGGCCATTTCTGGTGGCAGCGTTGCCGATGGGCAGTCCAATCATGAGGCTGCGGGCCACGGCGCGGGAGGTCTTGTCTTCCTGGCGTATTTCGCGCTGCAGGGAGAGGACGCGGGCTTCCTCCTCGCGGATGGTCTGTTTGCGCTCGGCTATCTGGCGCTTGATATCGGCTATCTGCACTTCAAGGGAGGAGATGCGTTCGCGCATGCGGAGCTGCTCATCGGCCTGGTAGGCGGCATTCTGCAGCTGCTCATGCTGCTGGCAGAGCTTCAGATGCTCATTCTGAGCCATTTCCATGGGTGAGGGAATGTGGTACTGCTCAAGTTCTTTTGTGATATACCAGGCACCAGCGCCTATGCCGCCCAGGAGAGTGAGCACCAGCAGACCATCGAAAATGATTCCGCCCACGCTGGTTTTCTTGCGGGGGGCTTGTTCCGCAGCAGGCGCTTCTGCCTTGGGCTCTGTTACCACCTCAGCGGGCTCCTGACTCTTCTTCTCTTCAGCGATTTCAGGTTCGGTACTCATGAGCGTCTGTGAAGGTTGGTGGTTTCATTCTGCAGCATGCGGAAATGGGCGCGGAAGGCATCGAGCCGATCCTGCAGTTCAATGACACGGAGCTTGGCTTCCGTTTCCTGGCGCTTGACCACTTTGAGCTCGTTGAGGGCATCGGTGAGTTCCTGCTCTCTGGCTTCCACGGTTTCTGCCAGCTCCGGGGTGGGCTCGCCCGCTTGCTGGATGAGCTGCTGCATGCGCACAATTTCCTGGCGCAGAGCGGCGTTCTGTTCGTGCGCCAGGCGCAGTTGCGCCGGGTCAGAGGCCTGCGGGTAGCAGCTGCTCAGCGATACGAGCAGCGCGCAGGCACACATGCGGAAAAGGGTTGAGCGATGATTCACGCTCCAATGATACCCGTTGGGCGGGTTTCGTCAAGCTTGTTCTGTGTCACAGAGAAGTGAATAGTGAAGAAGTGAATGGTGGAATGAAGACGGGGCGTGGGTGGGCCTGGCTGTGTTTTATTTCTTTTCGAGCAGGAAGAGGTATTCTTTCACGGAGATTGCGCGGGAGCGCAGGTTGCGGCAGCCTCGGAAGGTGGCGTAATCGGTTTGCATGAGCTGCACCTTGCCGTGGCGCGCCAGCAGATTCTGCATGGCTTCCAGCGGCACGAATCCTTCCGAATTATAGGAAATGAGGACGAAGCGCGCAGGCAGGGTGGTGAGCAGGGAATCCAGCGCCTGTTGCACTTCGCTGCGTTTGTTGTAGGGCGAGCGGTGCCAGTCTGTCGGTATGCCGGATACGCGAGATGCCTGTTCAGGTTGTTTGTAACGGAACAGCAGGTTCAGCATGAAATAGTTGGAACCGTATGGGTGCTGGTTGTAGGGCGGATCCAGGTAGGCAAAGTCAATCTCCGGCAGGGTGGCTGCGGCTGCCGTGGCATCGGCCTGCAGCACGTGGTGCTCGCAATCGAAACGCGAGAATATGGGCAACGGCAGGCTGATGGGGGCCAGGATGCGCTGCAGGGCATTCGCCCCACTGCCGCCGAATTTGCCAACTCCGTGCTGGTCTTTGTAAAAGCCTTTGAAGATGCCGGCGGTGTTGGTGTGTACCGAGGCTTCGCAGAGCAGGGGGGCAAGGAAGAAATGCTGCAGTTCTGCCGGCAGCTCGCTGATGCAGCGGCGGGCGGTATCCAGGTAGATGGCGTTGGCCCGGGTGTAGAAAACGCGCTCCCCGGGCCGGATGTGGGTATCATCCTGCGGGGCATAGTGTTCTGCCAGCAGACCGGGGGCGGCGGTTTCGTGTATGCGGAGCAGCAGCTTATGGTGCAGCGCCGGGAGATTGGCAGCTTGTGCCTCGCGGCTGTTGGTCAGGTAGCAGGTGTTGAGCACACGGGCGTAGTCTTCCAGGTCATTAGTGTAAAGCTGCCGGGCGTGCTGTTTCAGGTATCGGCTCACAATGCCGGAGCCGGAGAAGGCATCAAAGCAGCTCAGTTGCCGCCCCCCCAGCCGCACGCGTACTTGCATCACGGCATTGCCGATAAAGTCCAGCAGACGTCGCTTGTTGCCCAGGTAGGTGATAATCTGCTCCTGCAGATAGCGCGGGTCTTCCCCTGCTGGCGGCATGTGACTCATTCAGAACAGACTCTATCAGATGCCGCTGGCAGCGTCAAGCTGCCATTGCTGCATGAATGTTAAATTGGAATCTATCGGAGATTGCGGTCGGATGACCGCAATCGAAATTCCGCTGTGGCGGAATGAAATCGGCTCTCCAGAGCCGTCTAAATCAGCCTGTAAGGCTGTCTGAATTGCTGTCTGCCTTTCAGACGGCAGCAGAGTTTAAATTCCGCAGCCTCTGGCTGCCTGTTTGAAACTCTACCGCCGCACGGCGGTAATTTAGATGGCTGCAAAGCAGCCAATTTAGATTAGCTTCAGCAAAATTTCATTCTGCTCCTCCGAGCAGAATTTCATTTTGCCCGGTTACGGGCAAACATATCAACAAAGTCCAATTTGGTGATTTTTTAGAAGTTCCCCAATCGTAATTTGAGCCCGGAGGGCGACATATTCATAGCGAGTGGTAGAGCCCGGCGCGCGTCAGCGAGGCGGGCGGAACCACTCGTACACCCCAAAAGGAAACCGGAACCCCGACGCAGGTCGGGGTGGCAGAAAGCGATGCAACATATTAAGCTCACACTTTCTGCCGCCCGCCTAGCGGGCTCCTGTCATTTTTTTTTGCATACCGAGGGGCTTACGCCCCTCGCTATGGGTATACCGCCCGCTTCACGGGCTCAAAATTCCGCGGACGCTCCGTTCACAAACTGCCTGGCAAAGTCCGATTTGGTGAGTTTTTTGAAGTTCCCCAATCGTAAATCCGAGTGTCCCGGAACTTTGGGGCGCTTATGGGATTTCCGGGGGTGTTCAGCCGTTTTTGCTTGACGCGTGGTGTAGGTGGTGTATAGTAACAAAGTATTTACATTTTGTGTTATGAAGTTCAGACACGCCAGGATAACCTCTTCCCCCTCCCGCAAGCGCTCGAAGAAGGGCTTTGCGCTCATTGCAACTCTTACACTTATGATGCTGCTGGCCATGCTTGCGGTCACGCTCATGGCGACCGCGGCTTCGCAGAATCGCATTGCTCTGCAGACCATGCTGCAGGCTGAGGCCCGCCAGCAGGCTCTGGTGGGGCTCGATGCCGCCATCGGTGCCCTGCAGGTGGAGCTGGGCCCCGACCAGCGTGTTACGGCCAATTCCGGCATTCTGAGTCAGAACGAGGGCGCGCTGCCGCAGCACTTGCTGGGTGTATGGAACAGCTGGGATGGCCCCATTTACGGCAAGAGTGTTTCCGGCCTGGGCAACAAGATTACGGAGACGTACAAGCAGGGGCGCGAGCAGATGTTCCGCCGCTGGCTGATTTCCAGCCGCGATGTGAATGAAACCCGCACCATGGATGCTGCCAACAAGCTTTGCAACCGCATGCCCGGGCAGCGTGTATGCCTGGTGGGCGAGGGTACCCTGGGCAAGAGCCGCACGGCCCAGCACTATGTGTATGCTGATTTGCTGAGCATGCCCACCATGGGTAAGAATGAGGCCTGCTTTGCCTGGTGGGTTGGTGGTGAAAACCAGAAGGCGAAGGTTTCTGTGCAGGACCCGAAGGAGGCAACAGATGTATATGACGCCTTGCACCGCACCTGGGATACTCCCGCCCCCAGTTTTGTGGATAATAAGGACCTGGATTTCCTGCCGGAGAAGATAGAGGAACCGGCCCGTGTTGTGACCATGGCTTCCCTGCCGCTGCTGGCCAGTGCTTCTCAGGCGGCTGGTATGCCTTATTTCTTTGATGTGACCACCACTTCCTACTCACTGCTCACCAACACGAGCATGGGTGGCATCAAACAGGACCTCTGCCTGCTGCTCAATAAGGAGACACTGCAAGGTACGGATTTCGAAGCTCGTTCCAACCAGGATTGTCCGCTGGTGGAGAATGCGGATGCCCCCCAAGGTACTGAGGCCGATATGCCTATCGGCTCCTGGCAGAATCTGCATGCTTACTACAACTGCTGGCCCGATGGTTCAGCTGATGATTCGCTCAACTTCACGGCTCGTCTGCTTGGCAGCCTGGATAATGCCTATACGCGCATGAGTGGCAGCACGCTTGATGCGAATACAATGCAGTATATGTCGGATCCTCATCAGAAACCAGGAAAAAATTCTGTTTACGATACGCGCGTTATGACGGATTCGGGTAAGGCTTTTTCAGGTTATGCCCGAACCCCGGTCATGCTTGCGTATTTGTCCAACTTTGCCATGCGTACCAAGAAGGCAACCCAGTCCGGCCAAGGCTCCGGCGATGGCGAGGAAAGCGAGCCGGAATATAATCTTTATCTTGACCAGGCTCCGTTCTTCCTGTGGTGGAATCCGTACAATGTGCCCATGAAGGTGCGAAGTAAGCAGCTTTCCAGTCAGTGCAAGCCCTTTAAGAATATTTTCCTTCGTTATCGTTTCAAGGTTGGCGATAGAGAGTTCTCTTGGAATACCAGAAAGTTCGGGCGAAACCACGTTGGCGGCATATATGGGCAGGATTACAGTCAGTGGTTCCAGGCTTCTGAAAATGATAGCTCGGGAGATATCGTTTTTGAGCCGGGGGAAATTTTGTTCTTCTCACAGGTGAAGGATAAGGTGAGCGCAGAAGGTATGAGCCAACCGTTTGCGCCCGAGTATCGATCCGAAGTTGTGATGTCTCTGAGTGAGCAGGAGGGGCTGTTCTTTGGCCCTGGTGGTAAACAGAGTGATGAAGAGAAATACACGCAGGGCAGTACTACGGCGGATGCTATTGAAAATAGTTGGTTAGAAATGGCCTTGCAGGATGGCAAGACTCCGTATAGAATGGCCAATGGCCCCAATGGTCAGTGGTACGCCCAGGGTCGGAGAGAATGCGTCAGCCTCGGGTGCGGCTATGGCGGGTTTACGAACGAAACGAAAAACCCGGCGTCGCCCGATGATAACAAGTTCGGACACAATCGCCATTTCCTGTTAGGGTGGTATAACCCGGCTGATATTGAGTCAACGGAGGGGGTTTTCATCAAGAAGGGGACTGCTAAATGGAGTACTGGTTCTGACCAGTTAGATACCGGTGTCAAGGACGCCAGACAACCTTATTTTGTTGCATCCATAGGTGTAGTTCCCAAGTCGGTTGGTTCCCGTGAGAATGCAAAGTTGTTTGAAGGAGACTACCGTTCAAAGATATGGCAGCACTCCAGCCCTGCATTCTGGGGATCAATGCTCGTTGACCCTGATGAGCAGCAACGTCAGTATCATCCTTATCAGGTGAAGTCATTTGAAATCCCTGGGGGGATGGGTACATGCCCCATTGATTCCATCACCAGGAACGGCATACTGGGAATGAACAGCTCAGGTGAGCAGGTTTCCTTTGCCTCCGTGCTGGAGCTTCCTGTGCATCCTCCGTTCTCGCTGGCGGGTTTTGCAGGTATGCGTTTGCAGCCTGGTTGGTATCAGGCCGAAATGAGTGGTACTAACGATGTGAAATTTGCAACATCTCTGCGCCGTATGCAATACCAGGCGGGTGTTCCCAGCGTTGGCATTGGTAATGCCTATGCTGATCCCTGTCTTCCGCCAGATGATGTTTATACCTACTTTACGAACAAAATGGAGAGCAGTTCGCTCAAGACCAATAGTCGGATATTTGGTGATTTCTTTGACCATGGCCTGTTGATTAACGATGCCATGTGGGATCGCTGGTTCTGCTCCTCTGTATCCGATATGCCGGATCAGAGAGGCAAGAAGGAGGC
>JAFXDR010000031.1 GCA_017521145.1 Akkermansia sp.
AGAAGGAGCTTGTTGCGGAAGAGCCTGTCAAGTTGGAAGGACAGGAGGAGCCTGCCTATATTCCTGCCGAGGAAGAGATGAAGAAGACAGCCTTTGGCGGCCGGGTCACGGTGCGTAAGCCCCGCCCTCAGCAGCAGAAGCCCGGTCAGGCTCAGCCCAGCAGCCCGGAGGCCGAGCGCGCCAAGTGCATCTATACTCTGCGTACAGACCCTGCTTCCATTGAACATGTGGAGCTCACCATTGTGCACAAGACTGGTACATCGAAAGGCCTTATCAGCCAGAAACACCGTGTGCTGCTTACTCGTACCCTGGAGCACAACGTGGCTACCGTGTTGTCGATGACGGAGTACGAACTGCGCGTGAAATGGGATGGCGGCGAGGAGGAAACTTTCGTGAAACAGGGTAATGGTACCTACATGCTGGCTTCCATGGTACGCAGCGGTGCTGAGGGGATTGACCCCAAGGTGCAGCGCGTGGCAAACCAGCTCTACAGTCGCAAGGCGGTCGCATGGGAAGATTACGGCTGGTTCAACTGGCTTATCGATTACATCTGCGGCAATGAGATGCCCCTTACCTACAAGACGTTTGAGCTTGAGAACAACGGCAAGGAACGCAAGGTGCGTTTCTCTGAGGAAGAACGCGCCGTTGTCTGCATGTCGGGCGACCACGAGGCGGCCGAGGTGCTGGCTTACACGGGGGTGAAGCTTCACATCCAGTGGGCCAGTGGAGCTGTGGAGTCGTACAAGCGACAGGATGATGGCACCTACCGCATCATTGATGATGCCCGTGTTGCCAGGCAGATTATCAATTCCCGGAATTGCGTGCACGAGAAAGCAGAGGATGACTGGTTCATCATCTGGTGGCGCGATTTCATGAATGAGGAAAAGCAGCTTGCCTACATCAATGTTGATATCCAGAAGGAAAAGAAGACATATCGCGCCCGCCTTTGCCGTGATAACCGCGTGCTGGTGCTGCCCCCGCCCCATGAAGGCTGGGCCAAGGTGGTGCGTTTCGACCGCAGTCGCATTGTCCTTCGCTGGGATGGCACGAAGGAGGAGCTCTTCGAGCGCGGCGGGGATAATGTTTATCACTTTGTGAAGTGATACGTTCCTGTCCGAGCCGCAGGCGAGGATATCGTCTTGCCACAGGCAAGATATCGTCCACACCAGAGGTGTGGATATCGTCCCGGGCATCAGCCCGGGATATCGTTTTCCAGTATAGCGCTACATATTTTTTTTCAAAGATTGGGAAAAGACACACCGTTAAAGGTGTGTGTGGTGAGCGGGTATGTGAGGCGTTTGTTTCAGCCCTGGCGGGCTGAAAAAGAACCCGCGTCCGCCCCCCGGCCCCTTGCTGGCGCAAGGGGTAAATCTGCCAGAGGTGTCTGGCAGACCGGGGGCTGAAAGCTCCACTGGAGCTTTCAGCCTCATCCGTGCAGCCTGGTGAACCAGGGTCACTTGACGAGGACGCGGGTGAGAACCCGGCGCGTAGTAACAAAAAAAGACACACCGTTAAAGGTGTGTCTTTTTTTGTTAAACGAAGCGGACGGGGCTCGAACCCGCGACCTCAGCCGTGACAGGGCTGCGCTCTAACCAAACTGAGCTACCGCTCCGTCGGTTTTACCGAGTTCGCCACTTTGCAGCGGGAACGGGCGCATTATACAGATGCCCTCGTGGTAATGCAAGCCTTTTTTTGCAGAAAATGTTGTTCTGTTGTGGCATGCGGGTGATTTCCTGCCCTTTTTCTTGACGCAGCGGCTCGTTTACGGTTAGAATAACGGGCAGTAAGGAGTTCAGGATGTGTGATGAATAGGGGCATATGTAAGAAGTTGTTGGTTATTGTGCTGGTTTCGGCTCTGCTGTGGATGGCGCCGTATTATGAGTATGTGCTGGGGGTGTTTGAGAAACCCGTGGAGCTGCGCGTGGATTGCCGGGATTTTAATGCCAGTAAACTGGGGTATGAACGGCACCTGGAGCTGGATACCGAGCAGTGGTTGATTCCGATGTCGGCCATCGGGGAATCAATGTGGTGGGGTGAGGCGTTTTGCCGGGATATTAATACACACCGGTACTGGCACAGAAAGATGCAGAAGGAGATTGAGTTCCAGATGCAGAACCCGCTGTTGCCGCGCCCGGCGGCATATGAGGGGGCTGTGGAATTGGTCAGTATGCAGGAGCGGCCCCAGGTGGCAGCTTTCTGGCGGCAGGATGAGGATGGGGTTCACCGGGTGAGGCGTATTGAGGCTATCGACTCGCCGGAGGATGTTGCCCTGCCGGAGGAAGTCCGCACGCTGATGTGGCTGCGTGTCAACCGCTTTACCATGACCCGCGAGTTGCAGGATTCCGCTGTGTCTACCCAGAGGACAACGTTCCGCTTGTCGTTCTTCCATCCGGATGAGCAGGATAAGTACCACCATACCCCTATGCGGAATGATAAGCTGGTGGAGCTGTGGCAGAATGAATTAGGTATGGATGAGGAGTCTTTCCCGGGGAGGCGGGTGAAGTGTAGCCTGCGGATTGAGGTGCGGAAGAGTGTGCCGCCGCGTTTGCTGGAGATGTATATGAACGGTGTGCCTTATGATGAGGCTGTGGAGCAGATTCGCTCTGAGGAGTTTGAGTGGCTGCCTGAGCGTGGACGTCGCCGTTGAATAAAGGGGGAGGATGCGCCATGAAACAGAAGGATATTGAGCAATTGAAGCAGGCAGGGCTGCTTTCGGAAGAGCAGGCGGCCGCAATTGCGACTCACATCAAAGGACAGGGTTCCCGCAGCTGGCAGTGGTTGCTGGTGAGCTTGTCTTCGCTGGCCGGGGCACTTATCCTGGGTGGTATTATCATGCTGATTTCAGCTAATTGGGAAAGTATTCCCGACTGGGTGAAGATGGCGGTTGCCATGGCGTTGTTGCTGGGGTTCTGGCTGGCGTGGGGATGCATCCGCACCTCGTATCCCCGCATGGCTGAGGCTCTAGGCTTGGTGGGGGGTGGCATGTGGCTGGGGTGCATTGCGCTCTACGGGCAGATTTTCCAGCTTCAGAATCCTTTTGTGGAGGGGCTGGCGTTGTTTCTGGCCGGTATATGTCTGATTCCCTTTGTGGTGCAGCAGCGGCTGCTGTTGCTGGTGGTGGCGGTGTCCAGCGTGTGTCTGCTCATGATGTTGACAGATGAGCAGGAATCATGGTTGTCGCTGGAGCCGTGGCTGAATAATATCCCCTGTGAGATATGCGCCCCGGCGCTGCTGGCTTTGCTGTGGTGGTTGTGCGCAGAGCATTGGCGGGGCTCTGCGGATTTCACGCGGAACTATGCCTGGTTGGGAATTCCGGCCATGTTGATGTACCTGGGGACGGTTCGCATCCCCTTGCTGTATAATGTGGCACCGTGGAATGGATCGTATGTGCTCTACGGGCTGGTGGCGGCGGTGCCTGTGGTGCTGCTGCTTGCGCGACCTGAGACCTATACATGGCCGCAATGGCTGATGCTGGTGCTGCTGCTCTCGCAGCCCCTGCCGCTGGGCTTCACGATTTATGACTCTGCGAGGGAATTCACCATTGTGGGGGTTGCCGCTGGTTTTGCGCTGGGTGGTGGGTTGATGTACCTTGGTAACTGGACTCAGCGTATGTCGCTGCTGAATTACGGCTCACTGGTGGTTCTTTTATCTGGCATCGCTTTGATTGCCAATGTGCTGGATTCGCTCGCCCAATCGGGCGTGGTGCTGGTTCTTGTGGGGGTGTTGCTGCTGGTGCTGGTGTTGCTGCTGGAGCGGCAGCGCAGACGGCTGGCGGCAGCGATTTCGGAAAAGAATAAACGGTCAACTGGTGGATTATGAAGAGGGATATTCGGATTTACCTGCTGTATGTGATTGTTCTGGCCCAGTTGGTGTGGCTGGGGTGGAATTATGGTGACCGCGTGCGCGAGGTGGAGTCTTCACCGGTGCTGCATGTGAGTTGCTCCAATTATGATCCCCGCGATTTGCTGCGGGGAGATTATGTGATGCTGGATGTGACGCAGACTTTCCCGCTGGAGAAGGTGGGCGCTTCGTTCTTCTGGACGGAAGCGTTATGCCATGCGGTGAATCATTCCACCCTTTATGTAGCCGAAACCAGGAAGGAATATGCGGTGTCCAATCCCTTGCAGCCTCGCGCGGCAACGGGGAATGTTCCGGTGGAAATCCGCTCATATGCTTCTGATTTACGCGTAGCGGTGTTCTGGAAGAAGGGTGAGGATGCCTTGCACCAGATTGCGCGTGTGGAGGTGCCCGGTTCCTCGGCAGATGTGGTGCAGGAGGGGGAGCGGCGCATCGAAATGTGGGCCTCTCTGCGGCGACGCGCTGAATACGTGGCTGAATCTGATACGGCGGAGCTGCGGGTTGACCTGAGATTGCGTTTTTCAAAAAACAGCAGCTTCCTGCGGTACTACGTGGAGGAGAAATCGGGCGATTTGGACCGGATATGGTACGAGGAGTTAAAGCATTCCTGGAATGCG
>JAFXDR010000032.1 GCA_017521145.1 Akkermansia sp.
CATCGACCTGCACCAGGACGAACACGACCTCATCCCGCAGATTACAGAAGCCATGCGCTCTGCCCTGCCCCTTCCCAACTGCGTGCCGCTGGAGGTGGAGGCCAACACCGCCCCCAACTGGCTCGAAGCACATTAATCTCTCTCATACCATGGAATTATCTAATATCGAATACATAAGAATAGGAATCTGGAGCTCCGGTATCGTCTTTACCCTGCTTCTGACCTCGCTGCTGACCAGGATTTTCTACCGGGCAGTCATCAGGCCCTGGCGCCGCATTGCGCCGCTGACCGTAGCCGATCTGAAAACGCGACGCAAGTACAAGCACCTCAAAGAAACCTGGCTGATGAAGCTTATCAAGCTCGGCATCTGGATATCGGGCACGATTTTCACCCTCCTCATGGTATGGGGTATTGCCCTTTGCATCCGCTATAATTTCCAGGGAGCCCCCATCAAAAAGATATTCTTCCTCATGATGTCCTCCGAAAATGTGGACAAAGCCACCGAACTGGCCGATATTGAGCGAACATCCACACGCATCGGCTCGACAAAAAATGAAATGCTCCGGGAAATCAACGCAGAAATTGCCAGAATAGAGCAGGAATCCGGCGATGATCTGGAGCACAACCCCGCACTCATGGCAGATTACAAATCGCTCTGCCTGACCCGGGATATTCTGGAGGGCAAAGTCACCAGAACCCCGGCTCAGGAAGCAAAGAATACTGGCGAAGATAAAAGCTCCCCAAAAAAGAAAAGGAAAAAGAAGAAGCGCAACGATTCTTCCAGCCTCCATACAAACTATTAAGCAAACAATTCATCATGATGACTCTGGTAGGTTTAGGATACGATATTCACCGTTTTTCTGAGACAGAGCGCCCGCTCTGGCTGGGCGGGGTGCAGGTGCACCCCACCAGGGGGCTTGCCGGCCACAGCGATGCCGATGTGCTCTGCCACGCGCTGGCAGATGCCATTCTCGGTGCCATTGGCGAACCGGACATCGGCTACTGGTTCCCCCCGGGCGATGACAGCTGCAAGAATATCTGCTCACTGCGCATTGTGGAAAAAGCGGTGGAACTGCTCAAAGCCCAGGGTGGCCGTGTGGTGAATGTGGACTGTGCCCTCATTGCCGAAGCGCCGAAAATCATGCCCTACGTGCAGCAGATGAAAGAGACGCTGGCCCCGATTCTGGGAGTAGCCCCCCGCCGCGTGGGCGTGAAAGCTACAACCAATGAGAAACTGGGCGCACTGGGCCGCCGCGAGGGCATGGCCGCCTTCGCCACTGTAGCCGTACTGGTACCTGAAGAAGCCTGAGCTCCATGAACCCGGAAATTGATTTACTGGCCTTTGCCGCGGTGGAAAACCTGAAAGCCGCCGGGCTCACCGTCACCACTGCCGAAAGCTGCACCGGCGGCATGATTGCCGCGGCGCTCACTGAAGTGCCGGGCGCCTCTGCCGCATTCCGCTACGGCTGGGTAACCTACTGCAACGAAGCCAAAGAGCGGCTCTTAGGCGTGCCTGCCGAACTCATCGAAGAACATACCGTAGTGAGTGAGCCCGTAGTAGCAGCCATGGCCACCGCCGCCATGCGCCAGAGCGGGGCAGATATCGCCGTAGCCGTCTCCGGCAATGCCGGCCCCACCGCCGCTGCAGGAGAACCGCCTGTGGGCACAGTCTGCCTGGCCATTGCCCGCCGCGGAGCGGCGCGCCCGATGCATACCGAAACCCTCACCCTGACCGGCCTGACCCGCCGGCAGTTCCGCGAGCGGGTCACCGCCAAAGCCCTGCAACTCATCGCCGGTGCCGCCTGCTGATGCACAAATTCAGTGTGATACTTTCAGCAAGAGCAGCATTCTCTCTGCGTCACACCATCGGCAAAGCTACAAAAAAGCCTGAGGCAAAGCTCAGGCTTTTTTCCTTTTCCTCATGCAGCCGGGAGGCTGCATGCAAATTTCCTATTCTGCATTCTGCGTTCTGAAATCTGCCTTTACTCAATGCCCTGGCGATCATACAACTCCTTGTAGAGCGGGCAGCTGGCATAGAGTTCCTCATGCGTACCATCGCCCACAATACGGCCGTAATCGAACACCAGAATGCGGTGAGCATTGCGAATAGTACTGAAGCGGTGCGCCACAATGAGGGTGGTGCGCCCCTGGGCCAGTTTGTCGAGTTCCTCCTGAATCTCACGCTCGCTCTCGGCATCGAGCGAAGCGGTGGCTTCATCCAGAATCAGGATGGGGGCATCCTTCACAAAAGCGCGGGCAATGGCCACGCGCTGGCGCTGACCGCCGGAAAGCCCGGCACCACCCTGCCCCAGCTCCGTATCAATTCCCTGCGGCTGAGAACCAAGGAACTTCGTGACGGCAGCAGAATCTGCTGCTGCCATAATCTCTGCATCCGTGGCATTCATGCGCCCCAGGCGGATATTCTCGCGGATGGTACCGGCAAAGAGAAGCGCCTGCTGCCCCACCAGCGAAAGCTGCTCGCGCAAATCATGCGTGTTCAGGTCGCGTACATCGATACCGTCTACCTCCACAGCACCCTTGCTTACCTCATAGAAACGGGGAATCAGCGAAGCAAAAGTGGTTTTGCCGGAGCCACTGGGACCCACCAGACCCACAATCTGCCCGGCGGGAATAGTCAGGTCTACATCCCGCAGCACGGGTTTCTCCGGCTCATAGCCGAAGCTCACATTACGGAAGCGGATTTCGCCTTTGGCGCGCCCCTCCAGCTGACGCGGGTTTTCCGGCTGGGGGATGGTATTGGGCTCATACATGACTTCTGCCAGGCGATTCAACGCCCCCTGGGCCTCGTTGAAACGGTTCCACGCCGTACCGGCCCGCTTCATGGAATCAAACATGAAGAAGAGAGACGCAGCAATAGCCATGAAATCTGTCAGCGTCAGCCCGCACATACGCCCGCGCACCAGCAGGAAAGCCAGGGCAAGAGCCGTCACAATCTCCATGACAGGCACCAGCGCTTTCTGGTACTTGACCAACTTGATTATATTGGTCATGAGCCGATTTGAAACCTGCCGGAATTCCTCGATTTCGCGTTTTTCCATGGCGTAGGCACGCACCTCGCGCTGATTTTCGAGGTTCTGCTGCACCGCAGTATTGAGCTCACCGAGTCCCTGCTGGGCTCGCTGGGATTTCTGGGAAATACGCTTACCAAACTCAATGATGGGCCAGGCGGCCAGAGCGATAAATATGAGATTCACCAGGAAAAGCACCCCTTGCCCCGAGCTCACCAGCAGGAAGATAAAGGCCCCGATGGAACATAGCGCCGTGATGGGCTGTTTGATGAGATCATTGGATACCGAAGTCAGAATGTTCTGCACATTGGAGGTATCGGACAGGATGCGGCTCATCACATCGCCCTTGCGGCGGCTTTCCAGGAATGCGATGGGGAGCTCCTGCACCCGGCAGAACACCTGCATGCGCAGGGTCTCCAGAATGCGGATACCCAGAATGTTCACCATGACCGCATTGCCCCACATGGCCACACCGCGCACCAGGAAAATGGCGGGCATGGACGCACAGGCCAGAAACAGCAAAGCATCAGGGGAAAGGCTCTGCAATGAGGGGAACAGAGTCAGGAGCTCCGGCGTGGCAGAACCGGCACCCCGGAATACTACAGGAAAGACGTATTTCACCATGAACGGCACACCTGCACCGCTGGCAGCTGCCGCAATCATGCCGGTGCAGATGACCAGCCCGAACAATGCCAGATGCGGCAACATGAACCGCTTCCAGAAATACACGAGATTCTTCATGCTTCTACCTCCTTTTCGTTTTCATCCTCAGCCTGTCGCACCTGCTCATCGTATAAGTGACGATACAGAGTGCAGCTTTCATACAAATCGGCATGCGTGCCATCGGCTATAATGCGGCCTTCCTCGAACACCAGGATGCGCTGCGCCATGCGGATGGTACTGAAGCGGTGGGCTATCACAAAGGTGGTATGTCCCTTGGCCAGCTCATCCAGTTCTGCCTGAATAGCAGCCTCGCTCTTCATATCCAGGGCGGAGGTAGCTTCATCCAGAATGAGCACCGGGGCATTCTTCAGGAAAGCACGGGCAATGGAAATGCGCTGGCGCTGGCCACCGGAAAGACCGGAACCGCCTTCGCCGAGCATGCGGTCGTAGCCTTCCGGAGTTCCCTCAGCAAACTCATCCACCCTGGCTTGCCGGGCTGCGGCAAGCACTTCATCACGCGTGGCAGAGGGACGGCCAGCACGGATATTTTCGTAAATGCTGTCACGGAACAAGGCTGCGAACTGGGAAACAAGGCCGATACTCTGCGTACGGTCAGCGCGCGAAATCCGGCGTACATCCACGCCATCAATCTTCACGGAACCGGTATTCACATCGTAGAAGCGGCAAATCAGGTTAATAAACGTGGTCTTGCCGGAGCCACTGGGGCCCACCAATGCTACCACCTGCCCCGCAGGCACATGCACATTGATATCCCGCAGTACGGTCTTTTCCTCATTGTAGCCGAAACTCACATTCTCAAAATCCACCGCACCGGCAACAGGGTGATTCATTTTTGCAGGTTCGGCAGGCTCCGGGGTCTCATCCACCGCGTGAAGCACCTCGTTGATTCCCTTGATACCCACTGCCATAATCTGGCACTGGTTTGCCACATTGCCCAGGTGTTTGATGGGTTCGTAGCAGAAATAGAAAGCAAAGGCAATGGCCGAGAACTGCTCCAGGGTGAGGCCATCGCTGCACCCGCGGTACAAGGAATAGGCCAGCGCCAGAGAAGACACTACCTCCACCGAGGGAGCCACACTCTGTTTCCAGGCATTCATGCGGATGATGATGGAATTGAAACGGCGAATGCAACTGCGCAGCAACGATTCCCGATAAGATTCCAGGTTGAAGGCGCGCACCTCACGCTGGGCAGAGAATGTTTCTTCCACCACCGTGGTAATGATTCCCATGCCCTTCATGGCTTTTTTCATGTGCCTGGCCATGCGATTGCCCACACTGCGCACCAGCGGCACAAAGGCACAGCAGACAATCAGGTTGCCCAGCAGAATGGCACTTTCGTCATTGGAACACGCGGCATATATCAGGTAGCCGCCAGCGGAAATCAGGGTCAGCGGCTGAATAACCAACTCGTTGAAAATGGTCACCATACCCTGCTGAGCCATGGTGGTGTACTGGAGTACCACAGTCATCAGATCGCCGCGGGTGCGGCGGTCGTGGTAGGAGAATGAAAGCCACTGCAGACGGGCAAACACATCAATGCGCAAATCCACAAGCGCCTCCGTACCGGCGCGGGTCAGCAGGTATGTATTCAAGTAGGTGGCCAGCCCGCGGATAGCCATGACCAGGGGAATCAACCCGGCAGCAATCCACATGATGGCAACTGTCATATCTTCCGGCGCAAAGCTCTTCTCCACCAGATTACCCAGCCATGCCGGGGGGGGCACTGTACCAAACACCACAGGGAATACGTACTGGGTCATGAACGGCAAGCCGAAACCTGCCGCCGCGGCCGCCACAACACCAGCAACCACACCGCCCGCAATCAGATACCAGCGCGGCAATATGTATTGCCGCAGTACCGGCTTGAAAATATCCCACATTTTTTCGTTGTCTGCTGTACTCATGCGTTTATATGAGTCTAGCAGATAAGGCGGGATATGGCAACTATTTTCAAGCAACGGGCGGTCTATTGCCCACTTTTTGTGGCACAAGCTGCGGCATAACACGCCGTCCGCTTGACATCCCCCAACAAATAGTGCAATATAAGCGCAACATTACGCCCGCGCTAAGTCATGAAGAGATTGATTATCCAGACCCTTGCTCTGACAGCCACTGCAACAATGCTCACCTCCTGCTTCGATGAAATCAAGCAGGTAGTGAGCGGGGAAGAAACGCCGGCAGCCGAACAGCCCGTTGCCGAACCGACTGCTCCCGCAGCCCCCACTGAGCCTTCCAACGAAGAAATCACCCGCATGCTCATGGAGCAGCTCAGCGGCTGCGAGATTGCCAACGCCGGTCAGCTCACCTGCAGCACTCCTACCAGAAATACTGACAACAGCATCAGCATGGGAGCCAGCATCAAGATGGCAGTCAAGGAAGACCTGTATGCCAAGGATACTGCTCCCGCAGCCTTTAACAAGGAACGCGAAGCCGTAAACGAGGCGGCCAACGCCTCCATGAAGCCGGAATCCGTCTACCTCTTCCAGGTAGGTGCCACCACGGATCTTATCACCGATGCCGATCGCCAGGCCAAGCCCCTGCCCGCAAACCTGCAGGCACCGCTCAATGAAATGCGTGAGCTCGCCGAAGCGCCCGTCTACCGCAAGGTCGTGAACGCTGGTGACGAGGTGGAAGCCTCTGCCACTTTCACCGCTGTCTATGTGGACGGCGGCTGGCAGTTCAGCAACATTGTGGTGGATAACGCCGCCCTGCTCGCCCTGAGCGACTACACCGCCCAGAGTGCCCTGCCGCAGGATGCCCCCATCCTCACCCCCGAATTCGAAGAAAGCCGCAAGGCCGCCATCCGCGAGAAAGTAGCTGCTTTCAACCAGCTGGCTGAGCCCTATATCAAAGGCCGCGAGGAAGCCGCCCGTGCCACCCTCACCCAGCACCAGGCCCGCGCAGAGGAGGAAGCCCGCCGCATGACCGAACAGGCCGCCGCGCAGGAAGCCGCCCGCCAGGAGTGCATCCAGGGCTATGTGCAGGCGCTGGCAGATGACAAACTCTTTGCCGGTGAGTGGACCCGCGATAAGCGTTTTGGCGAAATCTCCCTGCACATTGAGCAGGCCAAGCAGTTTGAAAACGCCATCCAGTTTGTCGGTACCATTTACGACACCAAGCTGCCCGAAGCCAGCCTGGACATTGCCGGTCGCTGCGATCTCACCCCGAAGGAAGACGGCACCACCCAGCTGGATATCACCATTTACGATGGCCAGTATGACCCCGACCAGCCCACTGCCGAGGTATACGATGCCAAGGATGGCATGCTCTCCCTCAAGCTCAGCAAGGATGGCAAGCTCACCGGTATCATGAGCTGCACCTCCTGGGCAAACAATCCGGAAAAAGCATTCCAGATCAACATGACCCCCAAGGCCAAGGAACAGCCCAAGGGCAAGCGCCGCCGCTGAGCTGCATAATCATTTCACCAACCGGCAACAGGCAGAATCCACCAGGGTTCTGCCTGTCGTCTTATCTGCTTAGTTTCTGCAAACTAGAACAGATGACTCATATTTCTTCAATTACGTGTCAGCAAGTGGCATTATTAGGTTGATTTTCAGGTTAGAATAAGATAAAATCGCGCCCACACATTATGGCCAGGCAAGCATTAGGAAAAGGGCTCGGCGCCCTCATCATGAAGAAGCAGGAAACCGCCTCCGCCTCTCCCGTCAACGTAGTGGCAGACGGCGACCGCGTCATTCAGGCTAATGTCAAGGATATCAAGGCATCTCCGTTCCAGCCGCGTCGGCACTTCGATGAGCAGCAGATTGAGGAACTGGCCGCCTCTATCCGCGAGCGCGGGCTCATCCAGCCCCTCGTGGTACGCAAGGTGAACGGCACTTTCGAACTGATTGCCGGTGAACGCCGCCTGCGCGCCATTACCAGCCTGGGGCAGACCACCGTCAAGGTTGTGGTGCACGAAGCCACCGACCAGGAGGTAGCCGAACTTGCCCTTATCGAAAACCTGCAGCGCGCCGACCTCTCCCCGCTGGAAGAAGCCGAGCAGTACCGTCTGCTGCAGGAACGCTTCGGCATGAAGCAGGAAACCATTGCCCAGCACGTGGGCAAATCCCGCGCCGTGATTGCCAACATGGTGCGCCTGCTCGACCTCGCGGCCGAGGTGCGCGAGCTGCTTGAGCAGCAGCAGATTACCGTGGGTCACGCCAAGGTGCTGCTCCAGCTCAAGGATGCCGATAAGCAGACCCTGGCGGCCCACCGTGTAGCACGCGGCACCCTGACCGTGCGCCAGACTGAGCAGCTGGTGCGCAACATGCTTAACCCCGAGGTGGTACAACCTAAGGAAGCCCCGCAGCTGCCCCCGGCCTATGCCCGCGTGTGCACCCAGCTTTCGCACGATTTCGGCACCCGCGTCAATATCTCCATGAAAGGCAAGAACAACGGCGTTATTGAAATTCCCTACGCCGGGCGCGAAGACCTGGTGCGAATCCTCCAGATTTTCGGCATCAGCGAAAACCTGTAATGCGCCGCCTGTTCCCCCTGCTCCTGTTGCTGTGCAGCTGCGATGACCAGCAGCCAGCCCCCCCTGCACCGCCACCAGCGGCCCAGGCACCAGCAGAGCTGGTTGACACCCCGGAATTCAGCGGGCACAATGCCTACACGCACTGCGCGGCCATCTGCGCCATGGGCCCGCGCTACAGCGGCTCTGCCGCCTATGAGACCCAGCTGCAATACCTGGAGAAACACCTGCATGCCGCTGGCTGGCAGACCGCCCGCGATACTTTTGCTGCCCCCAACGGAGTCCGCATGTGTAACCTGCGCGCCTTCCGCAGCAGCACCCCCGCCCCGCTCCTCATCAGCTGCCACGTGGATACCAAAATCAATATTGCGCCCGATTTCCAGAGCGCGGACGATGGGGCAAGCGGTGCCGCAGTGCTGCTGGAGCTGGCCCGCACCCTGAAAGAGGAACGCGTGGAACTCATCTTCCTGGATGGGGAGGAAGCCTTTGCCCCCCGCATGAGCGATGAAGACGGTCTCTACGGCTCCAGATTCGATGTCGCCCGCCGCGGCAGCACCCTGCCGCGCTGGCAGATTAACCTGGATATGGTAGGCGGGCGCAACAAGACCATTGCCGTGCCGGCTCTCGACACCTCCGATGCCATGTACGCCCAGTACACCGCCGCCGTCAAGACCCTGGGGTTCAGTGAAATGAAGTGGACTGCCTGGCCGGGCTCCTATCTGGATGACCACGTACCCTATCTGGAAGCCGGGGTTGACAGTCTGAACCTCATTGCCGTATTCTCGGGCAGCAACTGGTGGCATACCCCGCTCGATAACATGAGCCGCATCTGCCCCCGCTCCCTGCACGAAAGCGGCCTCATCACCCGGCAACTCATCGGGCAGCTGCTCAGCGCAGACGGCGCAAACGCTCAATAACCGGAGCGGGCACAGCAGACCGCTCATCCGGTGTATTCAGTGACAGCGAGTGCGTCTGAATCCCGGCGGAGTCGTATACCGTAAGCGTCAGCTGCTTATTGGCACCAT
Source organism: Akkermansia sp. (assembly GCA_017521145.1). Classification (GTDB taxonomy): domain Bacteria; phylum Verrucomicrobiota; class Verrucomicrobiia; order Verrucomicrobiales; family Akkermansiaceae; genus Akkermansia. The sequence continues at coordinate 9,213 of JAFXDR010000032.1, forward strand.
GCAGCACCAGGATACCCTCGGCATCCCTGAATTGCAGGCTTACCTCACCAGCTTCGCCGAGCATCCAGCCACGGCCACGCGGGTTCGCATCGCGGGCAAGATGACGGATAGCCTGCAAGTGCTCCGTGACCAGCTGCGGTGAAAAACCGGCATCTACCGCCGCCAGCTGCTGCATCACGGCACGGCGGTGAGTGCGCATAGCCGCCCGGATTTCCGGATTTACCACCAGCGGGCGAAGCATGCGATCGCCCCCCACGGCAGCACCGGGGTTATCAGGCGCTGATTTTACGCGTGCCGGGCGCTCCGCAAGAGTCACCCTGGTGCTCGTGGGCTCCGGGCTCCCCGCGCTGTAATAAACAAGCTCCACTGCCATGCCGGGAGCCAGACCTCGCAATATAGAGCGCATTTCCTCACGGGAATTCACCCGCTGTCCATTCAGGCTTTCGATGCGGTCACCAGGCTTCAGATTCAGAGCCTCAGCCGGGCTGCCGGGGCGCACAGCCTGCACCAGCACCCCGCCCTGCCGGGCTTCGGGATTCTCCGCCGTCACCACCCCGAACATCGCGCGGGGCTTCTCTGCCCCCATGACAGCAGATACCGCCCCTGCCAGCATCATCGCATATAGAAAAATTTTCACAGGTAATCCTCCTCTACTTCCACCTGGGTTGTATTCGGCACGCGTATCACCGTGGTGCCATCCTCGGCATCCAGCACAAAGGCATCCTCATAAATCACCTCATAATGGCGTACTGGAGCCTCGCCCCGGCGCCACTCCACGCGACCATTCGTACGGGCATCAATGATATTGCGGCTCACCAGCCCCTGGTTGGCATCGGCCTCAGCCACGGCCGTGCCGGGCATGAGCAGGGAAATTCCGGCAGCGCAAAGCACCAGTGCAGCAGCTGCGGCTGTCCCGCCACGCCACCAGTAGCCCCTGCGCTGTTTGTTCTGCTGGGTTTCCACATACATCTGCACCCCCATCTGACCCGCCAGGCGCGCCGGCATGGCGGCGGGCTTCAAGCGGCGCAGAAGCTGCTCCATCTCCCGGCATTCGCATTCCTCATCCGATGCCTGCTGCATGGCCGCCAGCAAGCGGTTCCGCAGCCCGGGCGGCAGGGCGGCCGGGGTAGTGCCTGTGGTATCAACATCTGGTGAATTGGTGTTCATGGCTCAGCGTTCTATGGGGTTTTCCTCGAGCTCCCTGCGCAGCGCCTGCAGCGCGTAGCGGTAGCGGGAGGTAATGGTAGCTAATTTATTGCCCGTCATATCAGCAATCTGCTGGAAAGTGTGTTCGCCCCAGATATGGAGCACCACCACCTCCGCAAACTCTGCCGGCAGCTTCCGGAGCATCGATTCCAGGCGGGCTCGCAGGTACTCATCATCCGCGGCACTGCTCAGCCATGGTGTTTCCTCCACACCCTCGCTCAGCGTCTCCTGCTGGGCGGTGGCATAGTTGCGACGCACCTGCTCGCGGCGGCCGCGGTCCATGGCCAGATGCCGGATAGCGGTGTAGGCATACGAGCGCCACTGGTCCCGGGCTCCGGTAAATGAGCCGCCCTCCACCGCATGCACCAGCTGCACCAGTGCCTCCTGCAGCACATCCTCGGCATCTGCCTCACTGCGGCATTGCTGGCGTGCATACAGGAGCAGCTGCGCACCGTATTCGGCCAGCCAGGCTGACCAGTCGATGCGCCCTGCAACGGGTTCCTGGGGGGAATGGGGGCTCATTTCCTTCATATACTAAGCGATTGTCCTCCCTATTTTTATCTTAACAACCTTCATTTTGCGAGCAAAAAGCAATGTATGTCCCAATGATTCCGCAATTTGAGTTCTATAACGACGATAAAACCCCACCACAGGGAACGATGTATTCGTAACGCGGGATCGGGACTCTCTGCTGAACTGACGGCAGAAAACAAAGCCCCTCGCTATGTTCATACCGCCCCCTGTCGGGGCTCTGTTTTCGGTCACGTACGTTCGCCTGCAACTTGTCACAATTGTGTTTCCCATACTCACGAGCATGGCAAAAAATCGCGCCCGCAGGTCTTCATTCCTGCGGGCGCGGTAAAATGGTAGCTTCAGCCGGGCATTTATGCCTGCTGCTCAGCGGCGGCCTTTTCGGCTTCGAGCTTCTGGCGCAGCTTCTCAGGCAGCTTTACCTGAATGTGCACATCGCGCAGCTGGTTGGGCTCGGCCGGGGCGGGTGACTCGCTCATGAGGTCGGCACCGCGGTTGTTCTTCGGGAAGGCGATAACCTCGCGGATGGATTCGCACTTGCCGATGAGCATGACCACGCGGTCCAGGCCCAGGGCCAGGCCGCCGTGGGGCGGTGCGCCGAAGGAGAAGGCAGCCAGCAGGTGGCCGAACTGCTCCTGAATGGTGGCATCGTCCAGCCCCAGAGCACGGAAAGTGGCATCCTGCAGCTCCTTCTCGTGAATACGGATGGAACCGCCGCCCAGCTCATTACCGTTGAAGATGACATCGTAGGCCTCGGCGCAGATATCGGTGGAAATCTCGCCCTTGAGCACCTTCTCCACGTCCTCCGGCACCGGGCGGGTGAAGGGGTGGTGAATAGCGCAGTAGCGCTGTTCCTCGGCATCCCAGCCGAAAAGCGGGAAGCGGTTCACCCAGAAGAGGTCCACCTCGTCGTTGTCCTTGAGAATCTCCATGAAGTCGGCACAGGCAAGGCGCACACGGCCCAGGATGGTGCAGCTCTGCTCCCACTCACCGGCAGCAAAGAACACGCAGTCGCCGCTCTCGATATTGAGACGCTCCTTCAGGGCCTCAATCTCCGCGTCCGTCAGACGCTTGGTAATGGGGCTCTTCCAGCCGTCGCGGTCGTTCACGTCGCGCACCTTGATGTAGGCCAGGCCCTTGGCACCGGCCTCGATGGCGGTCTGTGTCAGGGAATCCACCTGGCCCACAGAGGGGTTGAAGCCCTTGGCGTTGATGGCTTTCACCACACCGCCACTGGCAATAGCGCTGGAGAATACGCGGAAATCGCTGGTGGCAAAGATATCGGAGCAATCCGTAATCTTCATTTCGAAGCGGCGCTCGGGCTTGTCGGACCCGTACTGGTCCATGGCATCGTGCCAGGTCATGCGGGGGAACGGAGTCACGATATCGCGGCCCACGCTCTCCTTGAACACACGCTTGAGCATGGCTTCAATCCAGGCGTAGATATCCTCCGGGGTGATGAAGGAAGCCTCAATATCGATCTGTGTGAATTCAGGCTGGCGGTCAGCGCGCAGGTCTTCATCGCGGAAGCAGCGGGCCACCTGGAAGTAGCGCTCCATACCGGCCACCATGAGCAGCTGCTTGTACTGCTGCGGAGCCTGCGGCAGGGCGTAGAAAGCACCGGGGGTCAGACGGCTGGGCACCAGGAAGTCGCGGGCACCCTCGGGCGTGCTCTTGGAGAGAATGGGAGTCTCAATCTCCAGGAAGCCCTGCTCGTCCAGATAGTCGCGCATGGTCTTGGTGATGCGGTGGCGCAGAATCATGTTGCGCTGCATGGCGGGGCGGCGCAGATCCAGGAAGCGGTACTTGAGGCGGATATCCTCGTTGGCAATGTTGCGATCCAGCTGGAACGGCAGCACCGCAGCCGGGTTCAGCACGGTGAGGGCGGTGGCCTCCACCTCAATCTCACCCGTGGCCAGGTCGGGGTTCGTGGCGTCAATCTCATCCGTCTTGAGGCGGCGCACCACCTTGCCGCTTACCTGAATCACCGTCTCCACACGCAGGCTCTCTGCGCGCTGCGCCAGATTGGCATCATTCTCCGGGTGGAAAACTACCTGGGTTTTGCCGGCGCGGTCGCGGAGATCGATGAAAATCACACCGCCGTGGTCGCGCACGGTGTCCACCCAGCCGACCAGCGTTACTTCCTGGTCTACATGAGCGGGGCGGAGCTCATCGCACGTATGGGTACGGTAACTATTCATAATGAGATTGTTAAGAAAACTGATAATATCAACGCTCCCGGAGTGGAACGCAGCGGCGTTCATTCTACGCTTTCTATCTTAATTGTCAAGCCGTTTTTGCCGCTCTGTGCGGCTTTACTTTTCCAACTTTTGATTTTTGCTTTCCTGACAAATCAGACAAATGCCATGGCGAATCAGATGCCAGACACTATAGACACTCCAGATGCGGACTCCCTTCAGAAGTTACCGTATCTGATATTTCCCACTCACCTTCTGTAGTTACCCATTCAGCACTTTCTATGCGATAAATATGAGAACAAATAAAATCAATGACTTACGCATGATATCCATGCTTTTCCGTGTGAGAAGTTCCTCAACCAAAGAAGATTACTATACTCCGCCTGAGTAATTTGCGTTTTTTTTCTTGCTATCGCATAGAAAGTGCGATAGATTACGACCAGGTACTCATGCGAAACATCGTTCATATCTCGTGGGTCAAAATCAAATCAAACAAACTGGGTTATGCTTAGAAATCGTTTTATTTTAGCAGTACTGGCAGCAGCATCATGTGGGGTAACCTCTGCTTATGCCGATTCACCAGCAACTCCGGATTGGCAAGTGCTTGGGTCAGGGTACTACCAATATTCCGAAACCGCAGATGGAACCGCCATCAGCACTTTTAAGGGAGATTGTACAAATGCCCCATATGATGGAGGGAACACCAGCAAGACCGGCTATGATGCAAATGGCGTTGTTGGAGGGGTGCGCCCTGATGACCCAGACCGAGCAGCTAATGCAACCAGCATTACCGTGGGCGATGGAACAACAAGTACAAAACTTACGACCGTCATCGGTTCAGGCCCGAAATCCTATGCGGTAAAAGGGAACAAGGAGATTACGGTCAGGAACAACGCCTATGTCGGGCTGATTGTGGGTGCCACGGAATATAAGTATCACCATACAAGCGGGTATGTGAACAATGCAGGAGCAGAGAGTTACTACGCAAATAAACAGTATTTTGCCCCAAAGGCCGATAATGGTGCGGAAATCAAAATCACAGTAGAAGAAGGTGGCATTGTCGGACAAATTCGCGGCGGCTCCAACAATTCATCCACTGTGATTAAGGAAGAAGTGAACGCCGCCAAGGCTCATTACCAGAATTATTATGAGAATGCGGGATTGAGTGGTACGGAATTAGAAACCGCCGTGAACAATGCATTAGAGCAATACTGCCTGAACAATCCTCCCTGGGCATTAAATGAAAAAATCATCATCAAGGTCGCTGGTGGTAAGGTGGGCTATGCCGATGATGGGACAACCAAATACCTGAACAACCCAGACGAGGAAGCTATTATTGGCGCAGGCGGCAAAGGATTTGCTGTAGGCAATGCGGTTGAAATTGAAGTGACGGGAACCGCAGACGTTCTGGGCAATATCTATGCCGGAGCAAAAGTAAGCGATAGCATCAAAGGAAGTACAGGTGAAGAAATCCCTGCGTATATTCAATCAGCCAAGATTACCATTTCTGGTGGCAAGGTGTCTGGTGATGTGTTTGGTGGCGGTTCCTATCAGGACAAGGGGAATATGCAACTCCAGTCAACAGTAAAGGAAGGAACCGAAATTGTCCTTTCTGGTGGTCAGGTGTCTGGTGATGTGTATGCCGGTGGTGACCATGACAACATTGGCGCAAATAGCGAAGGAGTCGCCACCAGAATTACTATCACCGGCGAGGGTACCGAGGTGACGGGTACAATCTCTGGCGGTGGCAAGGATGCCACCGTGAGCGGAGAACGCCAGCTTTCCGTTGACTCCTCCCACGACAGCACAGACAGAAGCATCGACAAGGGCTATAAGCTGGCCGACTTTACCGATATTGATGTAAAAGGCAAGATGACCATCAAGTCTCTCGAAGCCGCCACCGATGGCACTGACCTGAAGGTGGGGAGCGATGGCACCATCAAGACCACTGCGGGTGTGCTTTCCGGCCTGGACGAGGTGCAGGTAGATGGTACACTGGATATCACCGTGACAGAAGATTCCGCTGATAAAGCAGCGGTGGAAAGCAAGAAGCTCACATTTGGCGACACTGCTCAGATCAACGTGACCAACGCAACCGGCAACAGCGACGCGAAAATCACGCTGTTCGACGTTGATGAAAGCATTACCGGAGCGGAGACGCTGACAGTATCCATGGATGGGCAGATCATTTCCAACGATATGTGGGATTACACCGCCGGCGGTATCGTTATCAAAGAACTCTCTGCTGCCACCCTGGCATTGAGCGGCAACCAGAGCAGCTTCTACAACGCCCTGAAAGCCATGAATGCAGCAGGAGCGGCTGATGCGGGGCTTGCCGCCTTGGCTTCTTCCCGTAATTCTGCTGCCGTTCGTGCTCAGATTGATGCGCTCAGCGGCCATGAGCTGGCCACAGCCGTGATGAGCCAGGTGGATGGCAACCTGGGCCACCTGCGCCGCCTGCGCGGCGCTATGGGCAAGGGTACGCCGCTGGGTACCACCACAAGCGTGACGCTCTGCTCTGCTGATAACAAGGGAGAAGGAGTCGGCTATGTGGCCCCGGTGACCATAGGCCAGCGGTGGCGCGCCGGTGTGCAGGCATACCATGAAGAAAGCGAGCTGGATGCCGACGCCCACGGCGATGGTTACGAACGCTCCGAAACCGGAGCCATGCTCACGGCTGAATACTATGTGAAGGAGGGGCTTACCCTGGGTGGTGCTCTTTCCCGCGGGCGTACCACGCTCAAGACCGATGGAGCCCGCAAGCGCCACGAGGATAACACCAGCCTGGATTTCTTCGCCTTGTATGGCAGGAACCGCTGGCAGTTCGCTTCTGCCATTGGTGTTGGCATGCATGAGCACGACCTGAAGCGCAGCGCTACCTCTGCCGAGGCAGATGGCTACTCTGTGAACTTCCTGCAGGATGTGGCCTACACTGTGCTTTCCCTCGAAAAGACTACCGTGCAGATGTTCGGTACCATCGAATCCACATGGAACCGGATGGAGGGTTTCACCGAGAAGGGCGCCTATGCGCTGCGTGTGGATGACCAGGATGCCTGGACTACCGATGTGACCGTGGGTGTGCGCTACAACCGCATGCTGCCCACGTGGGGCAATGCCCCGGCCGGCGTGTTCAGCGCCCAGGCCGGTGTAACCGGCACCCTGGGCGATGTGGATGCCGAAACAGAGATGAGTCTCAACGGGTTCCGTTACACGCAGGAGAGCGCGCGCCGCGACCGCTGGGGCTGGAATATCGGCGTGGGGGTGGATGTCCCCGTGCGCAGCAACGTATCCATCTATGCCACGGCTGAAACCGTGGTGCGCGGTGATTCCAGCAGCGTGGATGGGCAGATCGGCGTGAAGGTCGCGTTCTGATAAATCACCAGCAACTTACTATGCAAAGCGGCACCTCTGGTTCTGAGGTGCCGCTTTTTTACCTTCATCTTCCGGCAGGATTCACCCACGGAAATGAACACATACAAAAGTCTGTATCCGGCATTCAAGCCCCGGCACCAGAGCAGCGGGGGCAGGCTTCAATGCGGTGGCCGGGGGCTATTTCGACCATGGGCGGGCGTTCGGTGAGCTCCGAAACGGGAATTCCCATACGCTGGCAGAAGCGGCAGCCCTGCACCTGGTGGCGGATGGAGGCTACATGGCCGGGGATGGAGGGCAGCAGGGTCTTGCGCACGTAGTCGCGGCGGGGCATGGCGGCCAGCAGCGCCTTGGTGTAGGCATGGCTGGGGTTGGCAAAGAGTTCTTCAACCGTGGCACTTTCCACGATGCGGCCGGCATACATGACCAGCACGCGGTCGCAATGCTGGGCAATGACGCCCAGGTCGTGCGTGATGAGCAGCGAGGAAGCGCCCAGGTCCTCATGCAGCTCGCGCAGCAGGGCCAGAATCTGCTGCTGCACGGTCACATCAAGCGCAGTGGTAGGTTCATCGGCGATGATGAGTTCCGGGCGGCAGGCAAGAGCCATGGCAATGACCACGCGCTGGCGCATGCCGCCGGAAAGGGAGCCGGGGTATTGGTTGGCGCAGAGCGCGGCGCTGGGAATCTTGACGCGGTTGAGCAGGTTAATGGCTTCCACCCAGGCGGCTTCGGTGGTCATTTCGCGGTGCAGCATCAGGGTTTCGGCAATCTGGTCGCCAATGGTCATGACCGGGTTGAGAGCACTCATGGGCTCCTGGAAGATGAAGCCCACATGCCCCCCGCGCAGCTCGCGCAGGCGGCGGTGCGACATGGTAACCACATCTTCGCCATTGTAAAGAATCTGGCCGGAGACAATGCGTCCGGCAGGCTGGGGAAGCAGGCGCACCAGGCTCATGGCGGTCACGCTCTTGCCACAGCCGCTTTCGCCCACAATGCCCACGCACTTGCCGCGCGGGATGGTAAAGCTGATATCATCCACCGCGCGCGACAGGCCGCGCTCCGTTTCGAACGCGACACTCAGATTCTTGACTTCCAGCAGATTGTCGGTACTCATGGTGCGGGGGTGGTTGCGGCAGGCAGCTCAATTTCGAGGTCGGTTTCAGGGAATGAAGCATCTGTGCGGCGGGCGCGCAGGGTCTCGGTCTTCATGGCCTCATCAATCCAGTATAAGTGGCTGTCCAGCGGGTCGTAATAGCGCGGCGGGCAGAAGCGGCAGTCCGGTTCATCGGGCCAGCGGAGCCAGCGCCACTGGGCAAAGCGCCAGTACGAGGTGGTCCAGCCCGGAACCCAGGCCAGGGTGGAGGCAATGAGCCGCTGCGCCTGGTGGTGAGCCGCCACGGCTTCATCCTCAGTAGTGGCAGCGCGGCAGGCCAGGATGGCGCGGTCCAGCGAGGGGGAGTTCGTGGCGGTGATATTGGAGGTGCCGGGCATGGGGGTGCCGTCGTCCTTAAAGGCGTAGGAAGAATCAAAGAAGGGGGCGGGGTCCGGCAGTGGGGGCGAGAAGCCCCAGGAGAAGATGGCCGCCTGGTATTGCTTGGCTTTGATGCGGGTGTAGAGCACGGTATCATCTATCTGCTCAAGGCGCAGATCGAGCCCGCAGCGGGCGGCTTCCTCGCGCAGAATATTCATGCAGTTGGTGTAGAGCGGGTCAATGCGGCTGCTGAGCACCACCTGCAGGCGCGTGCCGTCCGGTTTGGAGAGGATGCCATCCGGCCCTTCCTCGGTATACCCGGCGCGGGCAAAGCAGGCGCGGGCTTTTTCGGGAGCGTAGGGGAGTGCCTTGATACTCTCATCGGTGTATTTGCCGAAGCCGGAGAAATAGGAACCCAGGCGGGTGTAATCGCCACGGAACACGGTATCGAGCACAGCCTGCACATTGAGCGCATGGTGGAAACCGCGGCGCATGTTCTTCTGGTTGAACGGCGGCTGGGAGCAGTTCAGGTGGAAGCCGAAGCAGTTGCGCGGCCAGATATTGCTGAAGTGCACGCGCTGAATCAGCCCGCGGTGCACGGCATCCATCTCCAGTCCTTCGTACCAGAAATCGGCCTCGCGGGCGTTGAATACATCCAGCTCACCCAGGCGGAACAGCTCGCGGATTTTGGTACTTTCCGATACAAAGCGGTACACGATGTGGTCCACATTGCAGGAATGGCGGGTGTAGCGGCGGTCAGCCGCCCACCAGTCCGGCACGCGGATGAGGCTCACCTGGCGCCCCATAATCACATCGTACGGGTTCACGGTATAACCGCCGGTGGTGGGCGCCACGCGCCAGAGGTAGCGGGTGGGGTAATCCGGGCCGAATTCCGCATAGAATGCGGTGCAGCTGGGCGGCAGCGAGGCGTAGAAAGGCGCGTAGGGGCGGGCTGCCGCCAGGGTCACGGCCAGATACTGGTTGCCGTAGACCTCGATGCGGGAGAAGTTGCCCATGTAGTAATCGTTGTAGAACGGCTCCACTCCGTAGGGCGAGGTGCGCACAAAGAGGGAGGTGATGAAATCGCGCGTGGTCAGGCGC
>JAFXDR010000033.1 GCA_017521145.1 Akkermansia sp.
ACGAAGTGCTTCACCACTCAGTTTCAGAAGAATACGCTTATACGGAGGCTGTGTCTGTTCGCTCATGTTGCCAATATAGGTTCAGTTCCTCATAACTCTGCCACTTTTAGCCCCAAAAAGCGAGTAAAAAATGTGCCAGTCTGTAAAAAAATCCCATGCTGATTTCAACATTTCCCACACCAGTGCAATCGATTTCGCCCCGCTTCACTTTGTTTAAAATTATTCTAATTAATCTTGATTTTCTGAACAACGCCGTTATAATGTTCACTAGCATGAAAAACATCCTCATCATTTCCGGTCATACCAACACCACCAGCGACTCCGTAGCCAACAAGACCATTCTGGAACAGATTGAAACCCAACTTCCGGGAAGCCAGGTGGTCTACCTCGACCGCCTGTACCCTGATTTCAAGATTGATGCCACCGCTGAGCAGGAACGCCTGCTCTGGGCGGATGTGATTGTGCTGCAATTCCCGGTTTTCTGGTTCTCCATGCCCTCGCTGCTGCACCGCTGGATGGAGGAAACCTTCCTGCACGGCTTCTCGCACGGCAGCACCGGAGACAAACTGCGCGGCAAAACGCTGGTCATCTCGTACACGACCGGGGCTCCGGCTGATGCGCTGCCCTGGGAAGATTTCTTCGGCAACCTGAAAGCCAACTGCCAGTTCACCGGGATGAACTGGGGCGGCTGCATAGGCACAGGTGGTGTTTCCTACCAGATGCGCAATGACCCGCAGATGCTGGCAGAAATCACTGAAAAAGCCCGTCAGCACGCCCAGAGGCTTGTCGCGCATCTGGAGCAGCTCAGCTGAGCCGGGCAAATTGCAGGTGCATCCAGTCGTAGTTGCGCTCCCGCCCCAGCGAGACGGCGCCGTGTCGTTCCCATATTTCCCACCAGGCAGTGCAATCCGGGTGGGAAAGTGATGCCCGGGGAGATTTGACGCGGAGCCCGTTACTGCGGGGCGCAAAATCAAGCGCAATACCCCAGGCGTGCATCGAAAGCGAATTCCCACCACCGGATGTGGGGCGGTAGTTATAACTCCCCCCGTACTGATCCAACCCGAGTCGCTGGATTTCAGCCAGGCCATAATGCTCCAGCACCTCGCGCAACGCCTGCTGCACATGCGCGGCTATCAGCTTGTGCACCCGGATACTGCGCACGGCACGTCCTTCGAAATACAGCGGATAAGCCGGCAGAATACTTTCCAGCACATCTTCCCTTCCCGGTGCTCCGAACACACTGGTACCCCGGCGCACCTCTGCCTGGGTGGGCCAGGACGGGATTTCCTTGATTCCCAGCGCGGAGCTGATGGCTCGGAGCGTACGAGGGCCCATGATACCATCTGCCGGCACCCCTAATTTCTGCTGAATCAGCCTGATACTCGTCTTCATTTGGCCGGGGCGTTGGTATGGAGTTCGATGACACCCAGCCGGCCATCCATGGCACGCAGAATTTCTACCGTCTGGGCGGCGGTGGTGGACTGGTCATGCGCCAGCTGGCGGAAATCGCTATACACAAAGCACATGAGCACAAAACCGCCGAATGTGATGATTTCGCGGGTGTACTCGCGGGTAAGGGTCAGGTAGTCACGGAATGGTTTGCACATGACTATGATATACCCCCTGCCCGTCTCCATAAGCAAGCTGGTTCAAATGAACGGAACCGCTTCCCTGCATGGAAAGCGGTTCCGGGTAGAAGAATGTAACTCTTTGATTTACACACCAGCAGGCATAGCAGCCGGTGCAGGAGCAGCGGCAGGAGCCGGTGCAGCCGGAGCAACAGGCGCAGGAGTGGCGGGAGCCACAGGAGCCGGAGTAGCAGGAGCAGCGGCAGGAGTCGCCGGAGCTGCGGGAGCCGGAGTAGCAGAAGCAGCGGCAGGAGCCGCCGGAGCTGCGGGAGCCGGCAGCGGATTGGTGGTGATAGGAGCATCCGGCGGGGTGTAGGTGAAGTACACCTGGCCATCCACACTGGCATGGTACTGACCACCGGGCACAATGCTGATGCCCACGGTCTTGCCGGCGTAGTTAGCGGGCGGATTCACACGGTAGCGGCGGATTTCCGGCTGTCCCTCTTTATCGGGGTCACGCACAATCACGGTAATCGGCCCCACAATGGGAGCTACCTGTTCGCGGGGAGTCACGCGGCTTTCGCCACCGGCCATCTCACCACAGGGGAATTCCACACCGGCGGCATCGCGGGCTTCCACCAGGATGCGGCCACCAGTCGTATTGGTCACCTTCACGGAGTAATTCATCAGGCCACCAGGAGTAGTGGGCATAGGGGCAGTCGCCACGATACTGGGAGCCGTTGCGGGCGGAGCTACCGCATCACCACTGGCATAGACATTGCCATCCACGCTGGCGTGGTACTTACCACCGGGAATGATGCTGATACCCACGGTCTGGTTGGCGTACTGCGAAGGCGGATTCACCTTGAAACGGCGAATCTCAGGAGCGCCATCCTTATCGGGGTCGCGCACCACAATGGTGATGGGGCCCACAATGGGGTTAGCCTGCTCCAGGGGAGTGGTGGCGCTGCGGCCGCCCTCCATGAAACCACAGGGGTAAATGTAACCGGAAGCATCCTGAGCCTCCACGAAAATCTTACCAGGTGTACTGTTGGTAATGCGTACGGAATAGTTCATCGGCACCCCGGGAATCACGCCCTGTGAGGGCATCATACCAGCGGCAGCACCGGGCACCATACCCACCATGGCCTGTCCCGGCACGGCGGTCTGCCCCGGCACCACATTCTGGTGGATGTAGGTCGGAGCGGCAGTATTATTCACCGGCAGCATCGGCGTGGGAGTGTGCTGCAGAGGAGCCAGGGAACCGGCTGCTGCGGCAGCGGCATTGCCCATGGCAGCACCCATAGCGGCACCAGTCTGCGGCACGGCATTGTTGTACTGATTCACCTGGGCATCAAAAGCGGCATTCACATCATCCCCACCAACGGCCATGGCGGCCTGTCCAGGGAGCGCAAGATACTGCGCAGGACGAGCTGTCTGCGGTTTGGCTACCACACTGGCACGGTTCGTCACCACCGTATCATCAGTGGAGCTACAGGAAGCCACCACCAGGGCGGCACTAGCTACAAGACTAAGTTTTACCTTCATGCTGACACAGAAAATATCACAAATGACAAAAAAAAGCAAGGATAATTATTGCCGATTCTACGGCAGGTAAAAGAACAGAGTCAGAGGAGTTGATTCCGGGAAACCGCAAGCGCCTCTGCAGGATTCATTCCAAACTAATCGGGAAAAGCACATCGCGCACAATCGAAAACTCGAGAATCAGGTCACTCAATTCATCCAGCTTTCCAGGATGCAGTTTAGAACTCTTGCGCGACTTTGTGCGGCGAGCAGGCTTCGATGGGCTTCTCGTATTGGCAAGACCGTCGTCCATATGCAGACTCCCATGCGCCTTATATAACCGCAAAAATTCCTTTTTGAGCTGCTTGACCACTTTATCGAACTGTCTTTTCTCCCTGCTGCCCAGCTGGTCATATTCAAAATCCTTTTCAGGGCAAGGATCCAGATAGGCTTCCTGCTGAGCATCCATATACAATTTTCGGACAGCCTCCATAGCAAGGTCACATGAAGCATTATTTTTCACACGCTTGATTATCTGCACAAGCTTGCGCGTGCGCTCGAGCTCGCGCTGCTTCCAGGAAGCCAGCGTCTCCTCGGCGCTGACCGTCTCCCCCGGCTGGCTGTCATCGGCATACAGAGGCTCACCCTGCATGAATACCAGCCCGGAAACCACTAAAAGAATCCGAATAATTTTCATCATACGCCGGAATCAGTAATCGCGTTTCAACAGATAATCGTTAATGGCCAGCAGATTCTCCCGGCGGCGGTCGGAGAACACATCCAGCGCCGCACGTGCAGAAGCAGTCAGAGCCCGGGCCTCGGCACGGGCGTTATCCATGCCCACCAGCGCGGGATACGTAGCTTTCTGCACCTTGGCATCCTTGCCGATGCTCTTGCCCAGCACCTCCGGGGTGGAAGTCACATCCAGAATATCATCAATAATCTGGAACGCCAGCCCCAGGCTGCGGCCATATTCGGTAAGCGCATCGAGTTGCTCCCGGGTGCAGCCGGCAGCCATGCCGCCCAGCCGCACAGAAGCAATGATGAGTGCAGAAGTCTTGCCATGGTGAATGGCACGCAGCTCGTCCACCGTCAGCTCACGTCCCTCACCCTCCAGGTCGAGCACCTGACCACCCACCAGATGCAGACTCCCGGTGCGGTAGGCAAGCTCTGCCACATAGTCGCCGGCATCGTAGCGGTCATTGGCCGGCACGCGGGCCAGCATGGCAAACGCTTCGGTCAGCAGCGCATCACCAGCCAGCACTGCAATCCCCTCCCCGAATACCTTGTGGTTGGTGGGGCGCCCGCGGCGCAGGTCATCATTGTCCATGCAGGGCAGATCATCGTGAATCAGGGTGTAAGTGTGCAGCGCTTCGAGGGCGCAGGCTGCGTCCAGGGCAGCTTCCTCGCTGCCTCCACAGGCCTTGGCAGCCTCCAGGCACAGCAGCGGGCGAATGCGCTTACCACCGGCAAAGATGCTGTAGCGCATGGCCTTGTGGATAGTGGTGGGAGCAATGTCTTCACCAGGCAGCAGCTCATTGAGGCGCTGCTCCACCTTAGCCGCAGATTCGGCGATGAGAGTCTTGATATCCATGGCAGGAAAATCGGCTTATTTGCCCTTAACGAGCAGCTCGGCAATCTGCACTGCATTCAGCGCAGCTCCCTTGCGCACCTGGTCGCCCACCACCCAGAGGTTCAGGGCGTTATCAATGGCGATATCCTTGCGGATGCGCCCCACGTAACAGGTATCACCATTGGTGGAATCAAGCGGTGTGGGCCACACGTTGTTGGCCACATCGTCCATGAGCTCCACGCCGGGCATGCCATTGTAGCAGCCACGGGCACCTTCTACATCCACCGGTTTCTCGAACTGGGCAATGCAGGAAATAGAGTGGCTGCGGTAAACCGGCACGCGCACGCAGGTGCAGGTCACATTCAGCTCCGGCAGGTTCATAATCTTGCGTCCCTCGTTAAGCATCTTAAGCTCCTCCTTCGTGTAGCCGTTATCGGCAAACTTATCAATCTGGGGCAGCACATTGAAGGCAATCTGGCGGGGATAAGTCTTGATTTCCACCGGGTGTCCGTCCACAATGGCGCGCACCTGGTTTTCCAGCTCGGTGATACCATGCTGACCGCTGCCGGAAACTGCCTGGTAGCTGCTGGCCACAATGGTCTTGAGACCATACTTGAGGTGCAGCGGGTAAAGAGCCATCAGGGTGATGATGGTGGTGCAGTTCGGGTTAGCAATAATGTTGCGCGGGTGGTCAAAAGCGGCATCGCCATTGATTTCGGGCACCACCAGGGGCACATCCGGATCCTGACGGAAAGCGGAGGAATTATCCACCACCACACAACCGGCAGCCCCGGCAATGGGGGCATACTCACGGGAGATATCGCCACCGGCGGCAAAGAGCGCAATGTCTACATCGCCGAAGGAATCAGCCGTAAGTTCCTGCACGGTGAGCATCTCACCACGGAAAGCAACCTGTTTACCAGCAGAACGATGAGATGCCAGAAGTTTGAGCGAGGCCAGCGGGAAGTTGCGGGTCTCAAGGCAGGAAAGAATCTCGACGCCCACCGCTCCGGTGGCGCCCACGATAGCTACTCTGGGGGTATTCATGTTCATGAATGGTGTATTGACAGGATGATTTGATGTGCCCACGGCACGCGGGTAGTATAACCCGATTCTGCTCAGGGAGCAAGCAAAATGAATTACGAGGTAGGAGGTACGAAGCAAATAATTGCGGGCGAACGCCCGCGGAACTTTACACTTCGTACTTCGGACTTCGGACTTCGTACTTTAAATTCTGTTTTTCTCAGCGGATAAAGTGCGTCCAGGCACGGGGCTCGCTCAGCTGCGGGTGTGCCGGGCCTGCAGCCACGCACTGCATCATCCAGGCCATGTTCTGCCCCAAGTGGCGCAGGGTCTGGGCTCCTTCGGCATCCATCTGCACCTCCCCCGGGCGCATGCCGTATATCATATTCCAGTAAAATGAACTGATGAGCGGCTGGTTGTTGTAGGTAATATACTTATTCAGGCGGTCAAGGGTCGTGCTGGCGCCCCCGCGGCGGGCCACGGCAATAGTGGCGCCCGGTTTATACGCCAGCTTAGAACCCGCAGAATAATACAGGCGGTCGAGCAGCGCGCAAAGGGAACCATTCGGCCCGGCAAAATAAGTGGGACTGCCAATCACAATGCCATCAATGCTGTCCAGCTGGTCGTAGATGTGGTTATAGAGCTTATCCTTCATCCCGCAACGCCCGGTCTTGAGGCACTGGCGGCAGCCGATACACCCCTGCACCGCAGTGGCACCAATCTGCACAATCTCTGTTTCCACCCCGGCCGCATTCATGGCCTCTGCCACCATGCTCAGAGCCTGAAAGGTGTTGCCATTCGCATTCGGACTACCATTGATCAGAAGAGCTTTCATGGCTTGTAGTCTAGCAGTACTGCGACTTAAGCTCAAGGAAATAATGCGAAGACAGAACGGAAGATTGACCGCGCAGGCGCGCGTGTGATATTCTTGAGAAGCAATCGTTATGGATCTCTTTGAATTCGCCGCCAGCCAGCAACAGAAAGCGACCCCGCAGGAACGCTATGCGGAGTTGTGCGATATTGTGCACCGCAACAACCAGCTGTATTACGCCCAGGCGCAGCCGGAAATCAGCGACGCGGAGTACGACAAGCTCTACCGCGAAATCGAGGAACTGGAACGCGAACACCCGGAATTCATCACCCCCGATTCGCCGACCCAGCGCGTAGGCAATGACCTGAGCGAAGGTTTCCACAAGGTGACCCACCCTGCCCCCATGCAGAGTATCGATGATATCTTTGAACACAAGCCGGAAACCGGAGAGACTGATGCCGAGCTGGTGGAGTTCTACCAGCGCCTGAGCGGAAGCCTGGGGCAGACAAGCCCCCGTGTGACCATCGAACCGAAGATTGACGGCTGCGCCGTAACCCTGCTCTACCGTGAGGGAAAACTGGCCTATGCCGCCACGCGAGGCGACGGCCGCACGGGTGATGATATCACCGCCAATGTACGCACGATTAAGAATGTGCCATTCATCCTGCCTGCCGGAGCACCGGAACTGCTGGAAGTGCGCGGTGAAATCTACATGCCCTCTGCCGATTTTGATATCCTGAACGCCGAGCGGGATGCCGATGGCCTGCCAGCCTTTGCCAACCCTCGCAATGCCACAGCCGGCACCATCAAGCTGCTCGACAGTGCCGAGGTGGCCCGCCGCCCGCTGCGGTTTCTGGCGCACGGCATCGGGGGATATGAAGGCCCCGCCCTGCGCACCACAGCCGATTTCACCGACCTGCTTGACCGCATGGGAATTCCCCGGAACCAGCCGGTCATCTATGCTGATTCCCTGCAGGAAACCCGCGCTGCCGTGCAGCAGGTGAACATCCTGCGCCGTGAGCTGGGCTATGGCACCGATGGAGCCGTCATCAAGCTGGACGATTTTGCCCTGCGTGAATCACTGGGCAGCACCGCCCGAGCTCCCCGCTGGGCGGCCGCTTTCAAATACCTGCCGGAGCAGAAAGAAACCGTGCTGCGCGGCATCAGTATCCAGGTAGGCCGCACCGGCGTGCTCACCCCCGTGGCCGAGCTGGAGCCGGTGCAGCTTTCCGGCACCACCGTTTCCCGCGCCACCCTGCACAATCAGGACGAAATCGAGCGCAAGGACATCCGTATCGGCGATACGGTGCTCATGGAAAAAAGCGGCGAAATCATCCCCGCTGTGGTGCATGTCGTCACCACCAAACGCCCGGCCGATGCCGTACCCTACAGCCTGTACGATGCCGTGGGTGGCGTATGCCCCAGCTGCGGCGCCCCCATTGCACAGGAGGAAGGCCAGGTAGCCTGGCGCTGCACCAACTTTGCATGTCCGGCGCAAGCCGCCATGCGCACCACCTACTTCTGCCGCCGCGAGGCGCTGGATATTGAGAATCTGGGCGGTACCGTAGCCGAAGCTCTCGTGAACCGCGGCTATATCACCACCCCGCTGGATTTATTCTCGCTCACGGTAGAGCAGCTCGGTGCCCTCAATCTGGGAAGCGATGACGAGCCCCGCCGCTTTGGCGAAAAGAATGCCGCTAAAGCCCTGGCGGCCCTCGCGAACGCCCGATCCCTGCCCCTCGAACGCTGGCTTACCGCCTTCGGTATCTCCACCATCGGTACCGTGACCGCCCGCACCACCGCCAGATACCACCGCAATCTGCAGGAACTGGCCGGGGGAGAGTTCCTGCGTCTGCTCGTGCAGCTGGAAGAAGGAGTCGAGCAATACAACACCCTCAACCCCAAGGCTCGCGCAAACAAAGGAGCTGATAAAGACACCCTGCTGGCCCGGCAGGCCGAGCTGAAAGCTGCGCTCGAAGCCACCGCCGCTCCCTACACTGCCCGCGGCTATGTGACGCTGGAAGCCGATGGTGCCAACAAGCTGAAATTCACCAATCCGCTGGGCTCTGTCTCCACCCGCAAGCTGCTGGCCTACTTCAACTCCACCGCCGGGCAGAGCGTGCTCCAGACTCTGGGGCAGCTGGGTATCAACCCTGTATCTGCCGGGTTCGTCGAAAACATGAACAACCAGGCAGAGGGGCCGCTGAGCGGCAAAACCTTTGTGCTGACCGGAGCCCTGAGCCGACCCCGCCCGGAGTTTGAAAAGATGATTACCGCCGCCGGTGGCAAAGCTACGGGTTCCGTCACAAAAAACACCACCTACCTGGTGGCAGGCGAAGGTGGAGGTTCCAAACGCGACAAGGCAGCCAGGCTCGGCATCCCGGTCATCGGAGAGGAAGAATTACTCACCCTGCTGGAAGGAGGTTCCCTGTGAACGGCCGCGCACTCATTTACGGCACCATTGCCATTGACACCCTCATCACCCCGGGGGGACAGGTCAATTCCGTGCTGGGTGGCTCCGGGCCATACGCGGCGCTGGCGGCGCGGCTGGTGACAGACCAGGTGGATATGGTCGGCGTTGTGGGAGAAGATTTTCCCGAAGCATGGGAGCAGGCACTCGAATTGCGCGGGGTCAGCATGAAGCACGTGGCACATGAACCCGGCCAGACCTTTGCCTGGACCGGCCAGTATGAGGACGACATGAACAAGCGCACCACCGTGAGCCGCACCGAGGGCGTGCAGGAACACTGGGTGATGCAGCTGCCAGAAGAGCTGCAGCAATGCAGCATTGCTGTGGCTACCAATGTGACCCCCCGCTTGCAGAATCGCATGCTGCAGCAATGCCCGCATGCCTGTTTCCGCATGGCTGATTCCATGAAAAGCTGGCTGGAGCGGGAGCCGGAATACGCTACAGAGCTTCTCAAGCGCGTAGACCTCATGCTCATGAACGATGAAGAAGCTCAGTTCTGGGCGCAGACGGATGATTCCCTGGAGGCTGGCGAAAAACTACTGGCGGCGGGGCCTCGCTACGCCATCGTGAAGCATGGCAGCGCGGGTTCCACCCTGTTTCACCGCACACCGGAGGGAGATATAAAACTATTCCGCAGCCCGGCATGGCCACTCAGGCATGCACAGGATCCCACCGGTGCCGGCGATGCCTACATGGGAGCCCTGGCGGGCTACCTGACCAAATGTCTGAACGGCGGCAATCCCGCATGGGAGGACATGAAGCGCGGCGTGGCCATTGCCACCGTGATTGCCGCTGCGGTATGCGAAAAATTCGGCACCATCTCGCTCTTCTCGCTGGGACTCCACGAACTCGCCCGCCGCATTTCCTCATTCCAGGAAATGACGAACTGGGAATAAAAGAATGAAGTTGAAACCTCCCGTTTTTTTAACCAGCAGATTTGGAGCAGACCCGGTAAATAATGATTTTTTCATTATTTACTAGACATCTATGAACACAAGGAATAGAATAACGGTTGGGTGATAATTCCCGTCAACCATTATTCTTTTCCATACAAGAAGTAACAACAACATTATATCATGAAAGCAACAAAACTCTCCCGTCTGGCTCTCGCAGGCATACTTATCGGCGGTATCGCTCAGGCTGCCCCCTATTACATGCCCAGCAACAACTACACAGCCAACATACCACCGGAAAGGCCCACCAACTATTCCGACTATGGCGATTCTGATACCGTGTCTGCAAACTTCTCGATGGAAATTGGTGGCACCTACACCAACATGTGCATCCACGACACAGGCGCGGATTATGACTTAAATCCGATTGGTGTGGATGTAACAGGCGTTTACCACCTCTCTAAGAACTGGGCTGTAACGCTTCGCTGCGCCTGGAACAAAGCCGATGACAAATCGACATATGAGGAGTACGATAAATGGGATGCCGAAATCCAGGAATGGGCCATTATGCCGGGTATCCGCTATACAGTTCCTGTAAGCGACAGAATCAAGTGGTACGTAGGCGCAAACATCGGCTATGCCTACGCAAAGGCCGAAGAAAGATGGATGGATACCTACGATGGTGAGCATGAGAGTTACAAATGGAACGAAAATGGCATTGATTATTCCATCGAAACGGGTGTGAATTTCTACATCACGAATTCGTTCTACGTATACGGTGCAGTTCAATTCTGGGGTACAACAATCAAACCCGGCGATAACGGTGATTACCATCAAGGTATCGGCGTGCGCGTGGGTACGGGTATTTCCTTCTGATTCAGCACAAAGTATCGGCATATAAGCATCCCCTGCAGCCTTGCTGCAGGGGCTTTGTTTGTGCAAATACTCCCAGGATTAACAGTACGGGCGGGTAATCTGCTCTGGGATCACAGTCGAAATTTCGCCCTCGCAGATTGACCCCGGCTCTTACGAGCCACCAGAATCAGACTGAAAGGCTGTCGAAAATCGCTGTCCCCTATCGGGTGCCAGTAGTGTTTATTATAGGCTTGATGAAAGGCGGTCAATGTGCTAGAATGCGCGCGTGAAGGTTATTGTTGTAACGGGAGGCATAGCCTCCGGCAAATCTACAGTGGTGGAGCTGCTGCGTGAACTGGGCGGCGAGGGAGTGGAACTTTTCGATTGCGATGCCGCCGTGGCTGAACTGCAGCAGGCCGGCAAGCTGTCGCGTGATTTAGTGACAGCGTTCGGCCCCGATGCCCTGTGCGACGATGGCAGTGTGAACAAGGATTTCCTCCGTGCCATTGTGCAGAATGACCCCGAGGGGCGCGATAAGCTCAACAATGTGGTGCACCCGAAACTGGCGCAGCTGTGTCTGGATGCCCAGGCTGCAGCCCGCCAGCGTGGCGATGTGCATACCTTCCTGGTTGATATTCCCCTGTATTTTGAAAGCCCGGTGGAATTCGGAGCCGATGTGGTATGCGTGGTAGCCGTGACCCCGGAAACACAGATTGCCCGTATGGCCAGCCGCGATGGCTTTGACCGCCCCACGGCAGAGGCCATGCTGGCCGCCCAGATGCCTACCCAGGCCAAGATTGACCGCGCCAACCTCGTATTCTGGAACGAAGGCTCCCCTGAAACGCTGCGCAGGCAGGTGGAACTGTTCTATGCCACCGAACTGGCAGCCGATGCCAAGGCCATGCATGCCCGCTCCGTGGTGGTGAATCTGAACGAGCTGCGCGCCCTGCCGCTCAATGAACTGCAGCGCATCGCCACTACAACCGCCCGCCGGGGCACCGATACCCTGCCACGCCCGCAACTGGTGGGTGAGCTGGCCCGCACCTATCTGGCAGAGGGCAGTCAGGTGGTAGTGAGCGGGGTGCTCGAATTCGGTAAGGACAACATGGTATTCCTGCGCGATGCCGCCCGCAGTTTCCGCCCCGGCGACGATGATCCCCGCATCACCCAGGATTTAATCCGCAAGCATGAGCTGCGCCCCGGCAACATGGTGAAGGTGAAGCTGCGCCCCGCCCAGGGCAAGCAGGAGCGAAGCCTCATGGCAGGCGAAGTGCTGGAAATTGAAGGCACGCCGGTTGCTGAGTTCCAGCAGCCCAAACCTTTCGACCGCCTCACCCCGCTCATCCCGACTGAACGATTGATTCTGGAAAACCCGGATATCAAATCCCCGGCCATGCGGGTGCTCGACCTCATCACCCCGCTGGGGCTGGGGCAGCGAGCCCTGGTGGTAGCCCCGCCCCGCGGTGGCAAGACCGTGCTGCTCAAGACCATGGCTAAGAGTCTGCGCGCCAATTACCCCAAGACAGACCTGCTCGTACTGCTGCTGGATGAGCGCCCGGAGGAAGTGACTGATTTTGAGGACACGGTGGATGTGCCGGTGTATGCCTCCACCTTTGATGAACCCTCCCGCCGCCACGCGCAGTTGAGCGACCTGCTGCTGGAACGCGCCCGCCGTCTGGTGGAACAGGGGCACGATGTCATCATCATGCTCGATTCCCTCACCCGCCTGGCCCGCGGCTACAATGCCAACCAGAGCGGAGGCCGCACCATGTCCGGCGGTCTGGGTTCCAATGCACTGGAAAAGCCCCGCAAATTCTTTGGTGCCGCCCGCAAGGTGGAGGAAGGCGGAAGCCTCACCATCATTGCCACCTGCCTTATCGAAACAGAATCCCGCATGGATGAAATCATCTTCGAGGAATTCAAGGGCACGGGCAACATGGAAATCCGCCTCGACCGCGAGCTTTCCGAGCGCCGCATCTACCCGGCCATCTCCATTCCCCAGAGCGGAACCCGCAACGATGACCGCCTGTACCACCCGGAGGAGATGATTCGCGTGCTGCAGGTGCGCCGCCAGCTGGCCTCCCTGCCCGGCTGGGAGGGACTGCAGACCCTGCTCCGGAATATCGACCAGACCCAGAACAACCTGGAAATTCTGCTCAAGGGACTCACTATCTCCACCCGCTGAGGCATCGCTCGCTCAGCGGCGGGGGCTCTTATCTTCCGGGATAATGGCACCCATGTAGGGCAGCAGCTTGTTCATGACGAGGATATTCCCCTCGCCGGTGATATGCACGCGGTCTTTCCAGCGAATGGTGGCTTTGCGGCCGTTGGGCATGGTGGCGGTGTGCGTGTAACGGCCGTGTGAATCTGCCAGTATGGGGCGGGTGTTGATGAATCCCAGCCTGTAATGGCGGCAGATGGAGCGCATCAGGTTAGTGATTTCAGCCAGCTGGGAATTGAGCGGCTCTTCATCCATGACCGGTGGGCTCAACAGAATGATGCGGGCCCGGTAGAACTGGCACAGGCGCACAATTTCCAGAATTTTACCGGCATAGGCGCGCATCCACGGGCGGGAGCACGGCTCGCCCAACCCGCGCTTGCCATAAATATTCTGCGGGTCGTTAGTACCCACCCACATGACCACGATATGCGGACGGTGCTTGCGCAGGTTCTCCTCCAGCACGCGCGGCCAGTTGTAGAAATCCGGGCGGCTGAGGCCCGTGGAGCGTTTACCGATGGGGATGAGGGTGATATTCTCATACCCGGCCATGGCATCGCGCATCTGCGGCCCCATGGATTCCATAAGGGAATCGCCAGCCAGCAGAATGCGGATAGGACGCGCCGCACGCCCCTTTCCTCCGCATTGCAGATGCATGCCGCAGGCCACTGGCAGCAGCACGGCCAGTATAAGAAAAACAGTGTGTATCAATCTGCTCATTTACGCCTGTGTGGTATGTATTTAATGGTAACGTCCATGCGGGCGTTGCCCCTTTGCTTTATCTCTTCCGGGGTAAGACATTTCTCCGGATGTTTTGTGCGGAAATCATAAATGACGTGTTCAATATGCGGCAGCATGCTGCGGACAATCAGCTCGTTACCTGCCGGTGCCAGATGTTCCAGATCCTTCTTACGCAGGCGGACAGTTTGGCCTCGCTCATTGGTCATATACGTGCGGTACGCCCCATTCTCATCCCCCAGCAGCGGTACCGTATCCAGATACGGCACATGGAGCGATTCGCAAACCGCCTGCTGCGTGTCTGCCGTATTCTTCAGCAGCGCTGCATACTTGCCCCCCATGGGCGGCAGTCCCACCCACAAAACCCGGCATTCGTACTTACGGGCAATGTCGAAAATCTCCTGCATTTTGCCCCGGTATGCGTCTCGCCAGGCATCACGGGAATATGGGGAGATATTCTTATCCTCCACCTTGATGGGCATGCCATCATTGGCCCCTATGAAGATAATGATGATATCCGGGCGATGCTCCTTCACTGCAGGCTCCAGATTCTGCGGCCAGTTGAAGTAGTCCGGGCGGCAGAGGCCGGTGGAGAATTTAGCCGTCAGGATGAAATGCAAGCCCTTGCGGCTTCGCAAGACACGGTAGGTGGCTGGCCCCAGGTCCTCCATGAGCGAATCGCCCATAAGCATGATACGATAGTGCACCGGAGCCGCCAGATTGGCAGCGGCCACAGCCTGTGGTTCCATGTTCAGCTCCGGCAGGGGTGCGGGCCACTCGCTCGTGCGGGGCATGGGGCGGCGTTTCAGGAGAACTTCCTTCTTATTGGATTTAACCTTGAGCACCACGCCCGGAGCAGACTCGCTCCTGATGCGAGCAAGCTTCCTGACTGGCTTTTTACGGACACGGGGTTTCGCTTTCTTCCTGACTGATTTTTTCGTTATCTTCTTGCGGGCTACGGGCTTTTTTCTGTTTTTCTTTTTTGCTGTTTTTTTCGCGCCCACGCGTTTCTTCTTACTTACACGCTTTTTGCGTGCAACGGGTTTAGTCTTTACCTCAACCGGCGGCGCAGGAGTAACAAGCGGCTGCGGAGCAGGTACAATTTCCGGTTGAGGAATTGGTTCTGCAGGAGGAGCCTCAGGTATGGCGGGCTCCTGCTGAGCTGATTCTCCCCATGAATTATAAAAATTCTTCTGAATATTGAACCACTGCGGTAGTCCCGTGCAGCGGCATATTTGCCGTAAGTCTTCAGCCAGTCCGCTCAGCTGGGGAGCTTTCATCTCCAGCTGCTGGGCATATTCATCGATATTCTGCAAGCCAATCAGCACCGCTGCCAGGAGAGTCCCCAGGCAGATTTTCAGTGAGTGTGGCATTGGTGGCAGCATGGGGTTTATCAGAAATCAAAGTAAATGAACGGCAACATACCCTCAGGCCCCATGGCCAGAATAGCACCACCCAGCACACCCGCCACCAGAGCCTGCACTACCCAGGGCAAGCGGGCCATCAGGGCGGCAAAACGGGAGAAACAGGCAGGCCCCACCCATTGCATGACCAGCACCAGAGCGATAATGAGGAGAATGCGCAGGTCAAAGCTGCCGCTCCCGCCACCCTGTACCACGCTCCGGAACACGCCGCAGGCTTCGTCAAAAGTACCAGCGCGGAAAAACACCCACAGAACAGCCACGGAATGGAAGGTCAGCACCCAGGCCAGCACTTTCCCGGTAATGCTCCACCCACGCCCGTCGAAACGGGAGAACAGGCTCATACGATCACGCAGACTGTGAAAGGCATGCACCACGGCCAGCCCAAGTCCATGGAAAAAGCCCCAGATGAGGAAATTGAGCCCGCTGCCATGCCAGAGCCCGCCGATAACCATGGTGACGATAAGATTGACATATCGGTTTCCCCTGCGGCTGCCACCCATGGGGATATAAAGGTAATCGCGCAGCCAGAGTGAAAGGGTGATGTGCCAGCGACGCCAGAATTCCTGGAGGTTCAGCGAGCGGTAGGGCGATTCGAAGTTCTGCGGCAAGCGGAAGCCCATGAGACGCGCTACGCCTATGGCCAGGTCTGTATACCCGGAAAAGTCGCAGAGTATCTGAATCGTGTAGGCATAGATGCCGACCAGGGCTGCGGTAGAAGAATAGCTGTCCGGCATCTCGAAGAGCGGGTCTACCAGATTCCGGGAAAGGAAAGTGGCCAGCACCACTTTCTTGAACAGACCACTGAGGATATAGCAAATACCCTCGTTGAAATCCGATGCCTCTGCCCGGGTACGCTGAAGCTGGGGAAAGAACTGCTTCCCACGCATGATAGGCCCGGCCATAATGGTGGGAAAGAAAGAGACATAGGCCAGCACATCCGGGAAACTACGCGGCGGCAGGGTCCGGTCGCGGTAGTGGTCAATCACCAGCGAGAGCCCCATGAAAGAATAGAACGAAAGCCCCGCTGGCAGCACTACATCACCCATGCCGGATTCCATGAGCCACTGATGCAGGCAGCCATTCCCCAGGGGAAGTTCAGTCAGCAGCAGAAACAAGGGCTCTGCGTACTTGTAAAATGCCAGCAGGCAGACATGCAAAGCCACATCGCCCGCTACCAGCCATTTTCGCGTAGCTTCCCGCTCGCTGGATGCCACCAGCCGCACCGTGCCCCAGTTCACCGCAGCCACAAGCAGCAGCAGAGCAAGATAATTCACCCCCAGCTGGCCGTAGAAAAACAGACTCACCAGCACCAGGAACCATTTGAACCACGCCCCCCTCCGACGCAGTATCCATCCCAGGCAGAGCACGGGCAGGAAGAAAAGCACAAAACTGACGGTGGCGAAGTTCAAGGAGAGGAAATGTTATGTCCTGCCATTGTAAAAATTCCACCCTCCCTAGTCAAGCAAATCTAATCGTTATTTTCGAGCATAATGTGTCCCTGCAGAGGAACCTGCAACACATGGGCACCTTCTCCGGGAGTTCCGGGGAAGAGGATAAGCTGCCTGGCTTCCAGCGCCGCCGCGGGTACGGGCATGTACGGATTCTTTCCAAGGATGGCAATGTCTGCCCTGCGGGCAGCTGGAGGAAGCGCGTGGTAGACAGGGAATGCTGCATGGCCTATGTAAAGCACCTTGCGATGCTGCGTTTCCCACAACACCACAGGACTATGTGAAACCGCGCGTTCGCGGGGTAATTCCGCAGGCGGTGGATACAAGGTGAACCGCCCGGCCTGGGTTTCAAAAACAAGCCCCTCCGCAGGCAGTTCATGCGCATGGATTACCTGCAATTCCGGCCACATGCGCTGCAGAACCGCAGCGCCCCCACCCGCATTTACCTGTGGTGCGGAAACCAGCAGCACAGCCGGTGTATACCCGGCGTGAAACAAGGTGGGTACCGTAGTCAGTCCCGCCGTAGTTTCATTGCCACAATCAATAAGGAGCCCGTGATTGCCCAGCATGGTGAAGCAGCTGCCAAAACGGGTACTCTGTACCAGCAGGGAATGCTCTGAGGCCGGAGGATGCGCCGGAAGATACGCATACGGCAACTCACCAAACCATGTAACGACACCCAGCAGCAGAGCAGCCGATTGCTGTGCTGCCCACCCACTTGCTATGCCAACCCAGGGAATTCCGCCCACGCACAAATGCAGCAGGCCACAGAACATGACAACGGGCAGCAGTGGAGTAATGGCTATATTGGTCAGGAAACCGGAACTGTTGGCCGAATGGAAGAAATACAGGGTGATAGGTACAGATACCAGCCAGGCACTCAGGGAAACGACGATAGTGCCCCGCATGGCATATTCGGCATTGCTCCAGCGGATTTCCCACGGGGTACGCAGCGAGACGGGGATGTACTCATCCGGCCCGAACCATGCCTTCTCCTGCATGCAGTAGAAAAGACTCAGGCAGATGGTGGCATATATACCGAACGAAAGGATGAAGCCAGCATTGTAAAGCTGGCTCGGGTCTGTCAGCAGGATGAGCAGCGCAGCAAAACTCCAGGTATTCAGCAGATTCACCCGGCGCTGCAGCATGTAGCCCGCCAGCAGCACAGCCAGCATGATATACGCGCGTATGGCAGGAACCGCACAACCCGTCATGAGCACATACACACCCACCGATACCAGCAGCAGGGGCCGAATCACCACCGGGCGCACCCGCAGCAATTTCAACAGAAACCACAGAATACCCGACACCAGGCCAACGTGCAGGCCACTCACCGCAAAGGCATGCAGACAACCGCCGTTACGGAACCCCTCCAGGGTCTCACTCTCAGCCCCGCTCTTATCACCCAGCACCAGGGCGCAAAGCACCTGCCGGGCGGCATCCGTCTCCGTACCAGGTGGCATCAGCCGCCGCGCCAGGCTCTCGCGAATGCGAAGCCCCCAGTGCTGCACCGTGCGAAAGGAAAGCGGCTTTCCCAGTTTCTCCCCCTCCAGATAATCCAGAGATGCAGCTATCCCCTGCCCGTGTCTCCAATCTGCAGCATGGAACACACCGCGCACCGGCGGGGGCTCAGCTTCCCGCCACGCAGCACGCACGCGAACCACATCACCCGGGGTAAACGGCATTTCGCCCCGCAACTGCACCCGCACACCATTCCACCCGGTGCTCAGCACACAGCCACGAGTCAGGCATCGTTCCACCGTGCCGCGCAATTCCACCACTTCCTGTAATTCCAATTGCTCACAGAATGTTTCCGCACGTTCACGGATTGACTGCGTATGCAAACCGGACACCAGGGCACACAGCAAAGAACAGGCTGCAATTCGCCATAAACGCCAATATAAAGCGAGCAGAAACACCGCCACAGCGGTGAGCAACCAATACCCGCCCGCAACAGCCCCCACCACCGCCAGCAGTGGCAGAAACAACGGGGCAGCTTGAGCATGGCGGCGAAGAAGCTTCATCTTGCATCAGTATATGATGATGACAATAACATTATGGACTCTCTGACCGCAAGAAAAATCAACTGTACAATCAATGAAAGCTCAACAAAGAAAGGTTGCCATTCGCCCGTTCGCATGCTAGCATGAACTTACGTATGCTACAAAGAAGACTCTCTCTCCTCATCACCCTGATACTACTCTGCTGCCTGAGCAGCTGCATCAGCTTCAATACCGGAGCCAGACTGGACAGTCTGGGAAAGGCTGTACCCACAGCCACCACATACAATGGGTCGTGCTACCGGCTCAACGGCGTGGCATACAAGGAAGTGATGGTGGAATACCGGCAGCCGAATCCCCACCTCATCGGCACAGCCTTCATGGGCTATTTTGATAACAGCGGGCCAGGTCTCCCGGCCGCAGACGAGACCGTAGCCCCGCAGCCGGAGCTCTATCTGGCTCGCCTGAGCCCCGCACGTACTGATGCCCCCGGCTTCATCCGCGCCATTGATTTCCCCTATGCCCGGGCCGAGAGGCTCACCCAGAGCAGCAGTCTCCCGGAATCCTGTTTCAAGCACATGGACTGGCTGACCCTCACCCGCAGCCAGATTGATACAAACCACGAACTGGCAGAGCTGCCGACCATCCGCACCACAGGAAACCAGATTCGCCAACCCGTCTCCATTCTGCTTTCCTATGGGGTGGATATGCCCCTCACGGCCGTGGGGTACGCGGTGGGGGGCCTGCTCCAGCTGCCGATACTGTTGTTTTTCTGACAAAATCAGCCCCGTCGGCATTACCTGCCGCACTTGCAGCTTGACCGGAGGGGAGTGTTTCTGATAGTCTGTTACGAATGCTCAGAAAACTACTCAGTTGCCTTTTTCTGGTGTGCTCCCTGCCCATCATGGTGAGCTGCAACCAGGAAGACCCGGACAGCACGGTGATCCGCATAGGCGGATTCCCGAATGTGACCCATGTGCAGGCACTGGTAGCGCGCAACATGAGCCGCCACGGCGAAGGATGGTTCGAGCGCTACCTGCCCGGCTACACCATTGAATGGTACACCTACAACGCCGGACCAACCGCCATGGAAGCAATCTTCGGGCGCACGACCGACCTCACCTATGTGGGGCCAAGCCCCGCGCTGAATGCCTATGCCGTATCAGCCGGGCGTGAAGTACGCCTGCTGGCGGGTGCGGTGAACGGGGGCGCTGCTCTTCTTGTTGCTCCGGATAGCGGTATCCGCTCCGCCGCCGATTTCAAGGGACGCAGCATTGCCACTCCGCAGCTGGGGAACACGCAGGATGTCTCCTGCCGGGCATGGCTTACCAGGAACGGGCTGAAATGCACCCTGGAGGGTGCCGGGGATTGCCGCGTGGCTCCCACGCCAAACTCGATGCAGCTGCAACTCATGAAACAGGGCGATATCGATGCCTGCTGGACAGTGGAACCCTGGGTCTCCCGGCTGGAATCCATGGCAAACGCCCGCATTCTCATACAAGAGCCGGATGTTGTCACCACTGTTCTCGCCGGGCGTGTAGCCTGGCTGAAAAGGCATCCTGAACAGGTATCTGCCATCATCCGAGCCCACCTCGACCTGACCCGCTGGATTATCGAAAACCCGGAAGCAGCCCAGGCCAGAGTAGTGGATGAACTGACGCAACTGACCCAGGCTCCCATGGATCCGCAATTGGTCCGAAGCGCCTGGAAACGGCTCAAGCTCACCGGTGAGATAGACCTGCCGGGGCTGACTCAATTTGTAAAAGATGCACAGGCCGCCGGACTGCTGGACCGCACCCCCCCACTGGATGGAATGATTTACAGACAAGACTGATGACACAAGAAAAACTACACCAGGAAATACACAACTTCCCCACGGCAAAGCTCAGCATTGAGCACGTGTGCAAGGACTTTGTAACCAAACGCGGCACGGTGCGAGCCCTGGACGATGTTTCACTCACCATCAACGAAGGCGAATTCGTCTGCTTTGTGGGGCCCAGCGGCTGCGGCAAATCCACCCTGCTCAACATCATAGCCGGGCTGGAGAAGCCGGATAGCGGACTGGCCCTTATAGATGGCACCCCCATCACCGGCCCCGGCCGCGACCGCATGGTCATGTTCCAGGAACACGCCCTTTTCCCCTGGCTGGATGTCATCGGCAACGTGATGTTCGGCCTCAAGCAGAAACCCAACCTTACCGATAAAGAGCGGCTGGAGGTAGCCAAATACTACCTGTACCTTGTCAAGATGGACCGCTTTGCCCATGCCAACATCCACGAACTGAGCGGCGGCATGCGCCAGCGCGTTGCACTGGCTCGTTCCCTGGCGCCCAACCCCAAGATTCTGCTCATGGATGAACCTTTCTCTGCGCTGGATGCCATGACCCGCGAGCGGCTCTACGGCGATATCCAGGATGTGTGGGAGAAGCGCCGCAAGACCATCGTCTTTGTGACCCACAATGTGCGCGAAGCCGTGTGCCTGGGCAGCCGCGTGGTGCTTTTCTCACCGCATCCCGGCCGCGTTCGCGAAGAGTTCCCGGTTTATCTTGCCCGCCCGCGTAATATCAACAACCACGACCTGGCCGACCTCTCGCAGAGCATCACCTCGGCGCTCAAGGGCTACACCGCCAACGAATCTGATTAACCCGCCATGAAACGCGTTCTCATCACCATCATTTTCTTCAGCCTGCTCATTCTGGTATGGGCAGCGCTCACCGGGGATCTGTCTGCTTTCGGCCTCGAGCTCAGCCTGTGGTCACCCTACGTGCTGCCGCCTCCCAGCACAGTGGGTCATTATCTTATCGATAATACCGTCAACGGGAAAATTCCCCTCTCCATGCTCATTACCCTGCGACGCCTGCTGGTGGGCTATGTCATCGGTCTGGCACTGGGGGTGCCTCTGGGTATGCTGGCAGCGCGCTTCCGCTGCGTGAATGATACCCTGGGCATGCTGGCACTGGGTCTGCAGGCGCTGCCCAGCGTGTGCTGGGTTCCGCTGGCCTGCATCTGGTTCGGGCAGACAGAAGCCGCCCTGCTCTTTGTGGTTATCATGGGTACCCTGTGGAGCGTGCTGCTCTCCACCCAGAATGGCATGAAGAACGTGCCGCCCATCTATGCCCGCGCCGCCCGCACCATGGGTTCCAGCCCGCTGCATACGCTCGTGTTCGTCACCCTGCCCGCCTCGGCTCCCTTTGTAGTAAGCGGCATGAAGCAGGGCTGGGCTTTCGCCTGGCGCTCGCTCATGGCGGCAGAAATCTATGTATCCGTGGTCTCCGGTTTCGGTATCGGCCAGTACCTGCACTATGGCCGCGAGCTGCAGCGCATGTACCAGGTCATCGGCATTATGTTCATCATCATTGCCGTAGGCTTGCTGGCAGATAAGATTCTGTTTTCACCTGTGGAATCCTGGCTGCACCGCCGCTGGGGAACTGATAAGGACTGATTGACTATTGCTGCTATGATGCCGGACTGGATTGATGAGCTCAGGGGGCTGCTGGGAGAGTGCGTGCGCACGGACGATGCCACGCTGCAGGCCCATGCGGGTGATAAATGGCATGCCGCGGCGCTGCCG
Source organism: Akkermansia sp. (assembly GCA_017521145.1). Lineage (GTDB taxonomy): Bacteria > Verrucomicrobiota > Verrucomicrobiia > Verrucomicrobiales > Akkermansiaceae > Akkermansia. Next base: position 22,116 of record JAFXDR010000033.1, read on the forward strand.
CAGGCTGTGGTGCTGGCCACGGAGACAAAACACGTGGCTACCGCTCTGAAATTTGCCAGTGCACGTGGTATTCCCGTGACCCCGCGCGGTGCCGGCGTGGGCTATGTGGGCGGCTGCGTGCCGGTCAAGGGAGGCATTGTCATTTCCGTGGCCCGCATGACCCGCATTCTGGAGGTCAACCCGGCCGATGGGGTGGCCGTGGTGGAAGCCGGCGTGCTCACCGCCGATCTGCAGGCCGCCTGTGCTGAGCAGGGCTGGTTCTACCCGCCTGACCCCGCCTCGCGCAAGGAATCCAGCATAGGCGGCAACATTGCCACCAATGCCGGCGGTCCCCGCTGCCTGAAATACGGCGTGACCCGCGCCTATGTGCTGGGGCTCACCGTAGTGCTGGCCGATGGCCGTGTGCTGCGCTGCGGCGGGCGCACCCACAAGAACAAGCAGGGCTTTGACCTGGTGGGGCTTTTCTGCGGCAGCGAAGGCATGCTCGGCATTGTAACCGAAGCCACGCTGCGTATCATTCCCGCACCGCCTGCCCGCGCCGCACTGCACGCCAGCTTCCCGCAATTTGCCCTGGCCGCCGCCGCGGTGCAGAACACCCTGCAAGGCGGCCACCTTCCCTGCGCCATCGAAATCACGGATGCCTTTACCCTGGCCGCCGCCCGCAAGCACCTGGGTCCCAGCGCCCTGCCCGCCGGCGCCAGGGGGCACATCATCATTGAAATTGATGGCCAGGCCGATGCCGTGGCCACCGAGCTGGAAGCCATTGCCGCCATTCTGCGCGGAACCGGCGCCACCGATGTGGTCTACGCCCGCACCGAAGAAGAAGTCGAAGGCATCTGGCAGCTGCGCCGCGAATTCTCCTACAGTCTGAAAGCCACCGGGCTCACCAAGCTCAACGAAGATATCGTCATTCCCCGCTCGCAGCTGGTGGCGCTCGTCAGCTTCTGCGAGAGCATGCAGCAGGAAACCGGAATCCCCGTGGCCTGCTTCGGCCACAGCGGCGATGGCAACATCCACACCAATATCATGGTGCTCAAGGATGCCACCGGACGCGATATCCGCGAACCGGCCGATGCCCTGGTGAACCGCCTTTTCGACTGGGTGATGGCTCACGGCGGCAGCATCACCGGCGAGCACGGAATCGGCCTGGCCAAAGCACCCTGGTTTGAACAGGCCATCGGCAGCGTTGCCATGGATACCCACCGGACTCTCAAGGCTGCGCTTGACCCCGCAGGCATTCTCAATCCCGGCAAAATGAACCTGTAAGCCCCCCACTAACACGATATGGGGTTGACACATCCCCCGCTGCGCCGTATCATATCTCCCGGCAAATTATGAAAAAGCTCCTTACCATCGTCCTTGTTGTCATCATTGCCGTGCTGGGTACCGTTTTCGCCCTCACCCAGTCCGGTCATCTTAAGGGTCTTGGCCTCAGTGCCCCGATTGAAATCAGCGTACGCGACTCCCTGCTCTTCTCCGGCAAGGTGGTCAAGGTGGTGAACACAGATAAGGAAACACCCCTGGAATGCACGCTGACAGTGAGCACCACCAGCGGCGACATGACCAAGAGCCACACTTTCCAGCTCAACCCTGGGCTCTTCTACGAAATCGGCATGGTGCAGATGCAGTGGAATTTCAAATCCGGTGAAAAGGTGCAGGTAAAGACAAAAGGCTACCTGCTGCCGGAGAGATTCCAGATTCCCTGATGCATCCCGCAACCTTTTTCCAGAAGCCCGCAGTGCCATGCTGCGGGCTTTTTGCGTTATGACTTTACACCTGCTTGCGCAGCCCCTGTGTGCGTGCTAAAGTGGAGTCATGGATAACGACCAGATGATTAAAGTGATGTCCTACCTCATCGGCTACCGCGTAGGCAGCCAGGTCATGCCGCAGATGCTGCCCGGGCTCCAGGGCGCCGATGTGCTGGCCGAGATGCTGGGCAAGGGGTTCCAGGATGGCCTTTCCGGCAACATGGATATGAGCCTCATTGATGAACATGTCAACGAATACCAGCAGACCTTCCTCTCCATGCTCCAGAAGCGTGGCGATGAAAAAGCCCGGAAGAATCTGGAAATTGGTAAGAAGTACATGGAGGAAAACGGCAGGAAAGAAGGCGTGACCACCACCGCCTCCGGCCTGCAGTACGAGGTTATCACCCCCGGCAGCGGCGAAAGCTATGATGCCGCCAGGCATGGTGAAGCCCCCACTGCCGAGGTGATGTACAAGGGCACACTGGTAGACGGCACCGTGTTCGACCAGAGCCAGGCTCCTGTGAAGTTCAACATCCGCCAGGTTATCCCCGGTTTCACCGAAGCGCTCAAGCTCATGCCCGTGGGTGCCAAGTGGCGTGTCACCATCCCCTCTGACCTTGCCTACGGCGCCAACGGCCCCGGCAGCATTGGCCCGAACAGCACGCTCATCTTCGAAATGGAGCTGCTGGGGCTCACCAAGTAACCCACCAGAACCACCATGGCCGACTACTCTTCCCGCCGCACCGCGATTACCCGCGTATGCCTTTTCGGGCTGCTCGGGCTCGTGCTGCTGGGCTATGCCTTGTGCTCACTGGAGGGCAAGGAGAAAATGCTCTTTGCCGGCATTGGCATCTTCGACCTCGTCTATGCCGCCATCATCTCCTACCCCCTCTGGCGCAAGAAAAAATAAGTCCTTCACCCACTGTTTCAACACGCAGCGCCGCTCCCACCCAGGAGCGGCGCCTTTGTTATAAAATGATACTGCGCGCAACGCAGCTGATCTTACACATTCAAAATCAAAAATTCTACATTCAAAATCCTGAACCCTGCTTCCGAGAACCTTCCCCTCACTTCTTCGGGAACCCCACCTTGACCTTCTTGCCGCGCCATGCGCGCACAAACTGGTTCTGGAGCCGGGCTGCCGTGTGGTAGGGCTTGATGAGCACCTCCGCGGCCTCCTGCGGAGATTTACCATCCAGCAGCGCCTGGAGATACGCCTTCATGGCATCAATACCGCGCTTGCCATCCAGATGCACAAAGAAAGCAAGAGTCATCACAGACAGCATATAGGTATCCTTGCGCTGCCCCATGTATCCATACATGGTCTGCTGATCCATGGTGAGGAAATCTTCCAGTTTGAAATCAAAATCCAAAGCACCGAAAGGAACCCGCTTCCTGGCCTCATGCAGAATCAGGGAGAAACCACGGTCGAAATCCAGGTCTTCCCCCACATAGGGCACATAGCCCACGTACTCAGCCCAGCCCTCATTGGCCCAGATAGGCAGGCGGTTCAGCATGAATTGCTGGTGGGTCAGCTCGTGCACCAGCGCGTGGGTATCAATATCCTCCCGCTGCACAGCACCGGAGCGGGTCAGCCCGAGAGATTCGAAAGGAATCATCACGCGGTCCATCACCACCGCAGCTTCCGAACCGGGGGTCGTACCCTCGCGGGAGACAAACTGGAACACACCCGCAGAGCCCTCGGGGCCGCCGGCTTCCAGATACGCGGCCTTAGTAGGCTGCAACACGATGGCAAATTTCTTATTGCCACGGTCCAGGGTCGTGCGATGCACCGGCAGCACTCCTGCAATAGCCTTGTTGGCAGCATAGGCGCATTCGCACAGGCGCGCCACCGTCTGCTGAGCACTCGGCGGCAGCTTGACCGGGGAGACGTAGCAGTAATTGTTCGACTCATACAGGAAGCCGGGCTTGCCCTGCGGCTTGCCAAGCTCTTTCACCTCGGTCTCTTTCGGCACCGAAACCTGGCGGGGCCAGTCACCGGGATTCTTGACCCGCACATTCCTGACCCCCATTTCACGAAGCTCGCGTTTCTTACGGCTGGCAGCCTTGCGCACATTGCGCCCCTTGTCCTTACCGGCGCGCACTGAGCTGCCGCTTCCGGTGAATCCGTCCTCCTCCTCTGCCCCGGCCTGCAAAGCCAGGGGCAGCATAAGTACGGCCGCAGCCAGCAGATAGAAACACCATTTCTTCATGCGTAGTCAGCGGGTAAGACCATCGCGTTTAGCCTGGTTCCAATATGCGTATTCGGAGCGGTTGAAATCCACATATTCCGGGGAAAGATCCGTGGTATACACCACATATTCCTCACTACCCAGATTCAGATTGATGCGGATTTCGAACTCGCGGGCCTGCACCAGCTCGCGCAGGTCATCACTGGGGGTATCAGTCTGTTCGCCGCCCCGGCAGGCAGGCAGCCCGGCAATGTCGATATCCACCTTCTCCTCCACCACCAGGGCGCCGGAGTACCCCACGGCGTGAATAATGCGGCCCCAGTTCGGGTCGCCGCCATTCCAGGAGCTCTTCACCAGGTTCGACTTTGCCACACCTTCGGCCACCTTCTTTGCCTCCTCGGCCGTGGGCGCACCCTCCACCTTCACCGTCACAAACTTGGTCACACGCTCGCCATCCTGCACAATGCGCTTAGCCTGCTCCAGCATCACATAATGCAAGGCGGCCACAAAGGCATCCCAGCCTTCAGCCCCGGGAGCCAGCTGCACCCCCGAAGCACCATTGGCCATCACCAGCGTGGTGTCATTGGTGCTCATGTCGCCATCAATCGTGATGCGGTTGAAGGAATGCTCCACACCATCGCGCACAATGGCATCCAGATCCTCGCGGGAAACGCCGGCGTCCGTGCAGATAAGGCAGATCATGGTAGCCATGCAGGGCGAAATCATGCCGGCACCCTTGCAGCAGGAACCAATGCGCACCGGCTTGCCGCCAATGCAGATTTCCACGGCCACTTCCTTCTCGCGGGTATCGCTGGTGATGATAGCCGAGGCCACATTGTGACCATTAGCGGCAGAAAGGTTGGTGCAGAGCTCCGGCAGACGCGGGGTGATGCGCATCATGGGCATGGGCAGACCAATCACACCCGTGGAGCATACAGCCACCTCACTGGGAGTGAGCCCCAGCTGTTCGGCCACCACGCGGCACTCGGTGCGGGCATCCTCCACACCGCGCACGCCGGTGCAGGCATTGGCATTGCCACTGTTTGCCACAATAGCGCGGATATTGCCGCGGGTCAGGTGGTGCTCGCTCACGCGCACGCAGGCGGCGCGCACGCGATTAGTCGTAAAAGTGCCGGAAGAAGTAGTCGGCAGCTCGGAATATACCAGAGCCAGATCCAGGCGGGTAGCCTCAGGCTTCTTGATTCCGCAGCTCAGTGCATTAGCAACATATCCCCTGGCGGCGGTCACGCCACCCTCAATGCTCTTCATGGTGCAATCAGACATGGTAAAATGTAAGATTCTTGGTACACGCCCACTTTGCCACATTTTCCCTGCATCTTCAAGCCTAAACGCCAATCCATGCCAGAAAAGCCAACCGCCCTCTCCTTTTCTACAAAATCATATTGATCCTTCATCAAACATCTGGAGAAGCGCCGGAAACACATGAGCCCCCCCCAATAGTCAATCGTCAATAGTCAATCGTCAATCCAAAATGAACCACCCCGACTACCTTGCGGTTGCCGGGGTGGTGTCAACTTTTCTCTCTCTTTTACTGAACCTCGCTCTCGCGGGTACGAGCTCATTTTACATAAAAACCCTACTAAGTCAAGAGGATTTTTAATAAAATCACACTATTTTTACAGAATTTTGTTCAAAACCTCGATACAGCGGGCATTTTCCCGCTCATTACCGATGGTGATGCGGATGAATTCGGTCAATCCGTACGCCGCCATGGGACGCATGATGACCCCCTGGGCAAGAGCCTTGCGGAACACCTCCACCCCATTGCCCACATTCACCAGAATGAAATTGGTATGGCTCGGCACATACTCCAGCCCCCGGGAGGTGAAGAAATCCACATACTGCTGCCGCCCCTTGTTCACCATCTCGACCGAGCGGGCAATGTGCTCCGCATCATCCAGCGCAGCAAGCGCCCCCACCTGGGCAAAAGAGTTCACATTGAACGGCGAGCGGGCCTTATTCAGCAAGTCAGCAATCTCCGGCGTGGTAATGGCATAACCGCAGCGGGCCCCCGCCAGACCATAAGCCTTCGAGAACGTGCGCAACACCGCCACATTACGCCCCTGCTTCACAAACTGCATGCTATCCGTCTCCTCCCCGGCAAATTCGATATAAGCCTCATCAATCGCCACCACCACATGCTCCGGCACGCGGGCAATAAAGGATTCCAGCTCAGCCTGAGTCACCATGGTACCCACCGGATTTGTCGGGTTCGTGATAAACACCAGGCGGGTCTGCGGAGTGATGGCAGCCAGCATGGCCTCCAGATTGTGCGTCCACTTATCCCGGTTCGGGATGGAAACATAGCTTGCTCCCATCAATCTGGTCACAATCGGATAGAGCGTAAAGGCATAATCCGCGGCAATCACCTCCGTGCCGGGGCGCAGGAACGCATGCGCCAGCAGCTCGATAAGCTCACTGCTGCCATTAGCCACCACCGTATTGGCAAAAGCCACCCCATGCAGCTCAGCCACGCGGCTGCGAAGAGCAAACGAAGCACCATCCGGGTAGATATGCATACCGGCAGCAGCCCTCTGCATAGCCTCCACAGCCAGCGGCGAAGGCCCCATGGAATTCTCATTGGAAGCCAGCTTCACAATCTCTTCCGGGCGCAAGCCCAGCTCTCGGGCAGTTTCCTCGATCGGCTTGCCGGGCTGGTAAGCCACCAGCTCATACACATTCTGATTTGCGTAAGAAACAATACTCATATCCTGCCCCTCATTATACCCCTGCCCCCGCTCCGTGCAAGCATTCTTTCCGGCATCCGCCCCCCATCTCACGCGCCAACGGCGCGTTTTCACTCAGGCTCCGCCTGTTTCACCGACGTCCGCGCAGCGCGCGGATATCGTCGCGGCACGCGCCGCGATATCGTCCACCGCAGGTGGATATCGTCGCCCGCAGGGCGATATCGTTTCCGATGGGGCTTTCCTTACCCTCGCTCTCCCCCATTGGGACATCATGAATTACGAATTTCAGCGCCCTCTCCCTGCTCATCAGCGCGTTTTCACGCAGCCGCAGGCTGCTGAAAAAATCCCGATAAACGCAAATAATTAAATACCAGCCTCCATTGGGAAACAACACCAAGCCCCCGATGGGCGCATGTTCTGCGGCTACTCAAACAGGTTCGGGTAGGAACGAAGAGCGAGTTCCTTGGAAAGAGCGCGTATAGTGCGGGAATCCTCCGCCTGAAGAGCCATTTCTGCCATCTGGCGGCATTCTTCGTAGTTGAGATGACGGATGGCAAAGCGAATGAGCGGCAAGAGATGGGAACCCACGGAGAGCTCGGTGGCCCCCAGGCCGACAAGGAGCGGTACCAGGGTGATATCACCGCCCATTTCACCACAGATGGCGGTGGGAATACCCGCTTTGATGGTCTGGTGAATCAGGCGGATAACCCCGGGATGCGTGGAGCGGAACATGCTGGCCACGCGGTAGTTCACGCGGTCCACAGCTATGGTGTACTGCGTAAGGTCATTGGTGCCGATGGAGAAGAAATCAACATAGCGGGCCAGTACATCGGCCATCACGGCGGCGCTGGGCACCTCAATCATGATACCTACGCGCATTTCTGCATCGAATGCCTCGCCGCGGTCGCGGAGTTCGCGGCGGCATTCATCGAGAATGGTGTGTATCTCCTTCACCTCGGTAAGCCCGGAAACCATGGGGAACATGACCCCCACCTTGCCGTGCGCCGAAGCCCGGAGAATAGCTCGCAGCTGCTCCTTGAACACTGCCGGGCGGCTCAGCGACACACGAATGCCCCGCCAGCCCAGGAAGGGGTTATCCTCCTTTTCTGCCTGCTCCTCGAAAGGAAGCTTATCACCGCCGGAATCCAGGGTGCGGAAAATCACTTCCTGCGGGGCGCATTCCTCCACCAGGCGCTTGTAGTGCTGGTACTGGGTCTCTTCATCCGGCAGTCCATCACCGCCAAGCAGGAAAAATTCGGTGCGGTACAGGCCCACGCCCTCTGCCCCGTTGCGCTTGATGGAGCCGTACTCATGCACGAACTCCAGATTGCAGGCCACGCGGATATGGCGGCCGTCGCGGGTTTCGGCAGGCAGGTCGCGCATATCAAGCAGCGCCTGGTAGGCTTTTTCCTTCTCGGCGCGCATCTTTTCGTAATAGGCGCGGGTCTCCGGGGTGGGGTTCAGGATGAGGGTGCCATGGTAGCCGTCCAGAATGGCAGGAATGCCCATACGGGCCTCGCGCACCAGGTTCGGCACCGCTACCACCGCCGGCAGACCGAGCGAGCGGGCCAGAATGGCGGTGTGGGAAATGGAAGACCCCGCCTCCGTCACAAAGCCCAGCACATTCTGGGAGTCGAGGTCGGCGGTATCACTGGGGGTAAGGTCGTAGGCGGCCAGCAGACAGGGTTCCTCGCTCACCGCCTTGTTACGGCGGGTTCCGGCGCCCCCCTGGTCCAGATTCTTGAGCACACGCTGCAGCACATCACCAATATCGGTCACGCGGCTGCGAAGGTACGCATCGTCCACCATGCGCATGGCTTCCATGAAATTCTGCACCACGGCGTAGTAAACCGATTCGATATTCTGCAGACGCCTGGGCATTTCCTTGCGCATGCGTGAAATAATCATGCGGTCGCGCAGGAAAAGGAGGTGGGCATCGAAAATGGCGGCCTCATTCGCGCCGCTCAGTTCCTCCACGCGGGTCTTGAGCAGCTTGATTTCCAGTTCCGTGCGTTCCAGCGCCGCTTCGAAGCGCTGCCACTCAGCCTCGATATCCGTGGGCAGGATGGTGCGGGTAACGGGAGCCGAGCAACCGCGGGCTTCGATGCGCAGCTTGCCCATGGCAATACCCGCCGAAACGGGCTGCCCCTGGAACCGGCGTTCTAATCCTTCGCTCATATTCCGGAAAGTGGGTGAAGGTTGATAAATCAACGGCGAGGTTTTAAGCCTCGCCGAACTTGTTGTTGATGAGCTCCTCAAGAGCAGCCATAGCCTCGGCTTCATCCGGTCCGTCGGCGGTCACCGCAATTTCAGCGCCCCAGCCCACGGCCAGCATCATGAGTCCCATGATACTCTTGCCATCCACGGCTTCATCATCTTTCTCAACCGATACATCGGCCTGAAAGCGGCTGGCTACACGCACAAACTGCGCGGCCGGGCGAGCGTGAATACCAAGCTTATTCTGAATGGTGAGCTTTTTTGTAATCATGGTAGAAGTGCGGCGGTGGGGCTGTTGTTGTCTTTCATTATACTGCCCCGGAGAGAAAATGCGAGCTTTTTTTATCGGCCAGCCCTTATTTTTCGCGCCGGAGCAAGGCTGCGTAGGCGCCATCGGCAAGTTCGCGGTGAGGCAAAGCGAGGTAATCTTCCACAAAGGAAAAATCCTTATGCTTTGTCAGGAAAGCCTCTACCACGGCGCGGTCTTCCTCGCGGTCGATGGAACAGGTGCTGTAGACCAGGCGGCCACCGGGGCGCACCGCAGCGCAGGCCTGCTCCAGAATCTGCAGCTGGAGCGCTGCCAGACGGGTCAATTCCTCTTCCGAAAGCCGCCAGCGGGCATCCACGCGGCGCTGCAGCACACCACTGTTCGAGCATGGCACATCCAGCAGCACCGCATCGAAAGCACCGCACCACGATTCCGGGCACGGGCGGGTCCAGTCGTGCTGCGCTACCTGAACGGCTCTGCCACCCGCACGAAGCAGGTTCTCGCGCAGCGGCTTGAGGCGGAATTCCTCCACATCGGTAGCCAGCAGCTCCAGATTGCCACCCGCAGCTGCCAGCATGGCAGCGGATTTACCGCCCGGAGCCGCACAGGCATCGAGCACGCGCTCCCCGGGCTGCGGAGCAAGGAGTTGCACGCAGTAGCGGGTGGAGGGGTCGGTCACATACACCTGCCCTGTCCTCAGGGCATCCAGAGGCAGCGGGCCATGCAGCCGGTACCACTGGGGCAGCTGCGGCAACGGCTCCCACGACTCCGGGATTTCAGCCGGGGGATTCACCGGATTCACACGGGCATACACCGGCGGGGTGAGCGAGTTCCATTCCAGCATGGCGCGGGTGTCGGCCTCGCCGAATTCACGCAGCCAGCGCTTCACCAGCCAGGAGGGCGTGGAATAACGCACCGCGAGCGGCAGTTTTTCTGCATCGGCCTCTAGTTCAGCGCGGCGGCGGGCGGCATTGCGCAGCATGCCATTCACCACCCCGCGGACGCGCTGCGGAGCCAGGCGCACGGTCTCGCTCACAGCGGCGTGCTCAGCCTGGCGCAGAATGAAGAGCTGGCAGAGCCCCATGAGCACCAGCCAGCGCATCTTCTCCTCCAGCTTACCAGGGCGCAGGGTCTTGCGGATGTGGTCCAGCCAGCTGAGGTGGCGTAGGGTATCATACACAATGGCCTGCAACAGCGAGCGGTCGGACGGAGCGAGCTGATGCTCTGCCGCGGCACGGGCTACCAGGGTTTCCGCAAAGATACCGCCCTGCGACCAGCGCAGCAGGCATTTCCAGGCCAGTTGGCGAACTGTGGGTCGGGCATTCATGAGAGCTTATTCATCCATTTGCAGAGCCTCCGGCAGCGGCAGCTTTCCATTCCACGCCACGATGGCGCCTTTCACAGCATCCCCGCTGTGAGGCGTAAATTCGAGCTTGCCGCCGGCAGCTTCCAGAATCACACGCGCGGCGGCAAAATCCCACAGGCAGATGCGGTCTTCCACATAAGCATCAAAGCGCCCGGCGGCAATGTAGCACAGCGTGAGCGCCGCGCTCCCCAGAATCCGCATCTTACGCACCTGGCGGGAAATATGGGCAAAGCGGCGGATTCCCCTCTCGCCGGAGCCATCGTGCGTGCCATGGCCCACAAACACCACCGCCTCACGCATCTGCCGGCGCCCGGAAACCGCAATGGGTACACCATTCAGCGTGGGCTGCTGCCCGGCGATAGCCTCGAAACATTCCTGCTGCATGGGGTCGTACACGCAGCCCAGCACCCATTCGCCCTTGTGCTGCAAGGCAATGCTCACGCAGAAGATCGGGATGCCGTAAAAATAATTCACCGTGCCGTCAATCGGATCCACCACCCAGAGAAACTCCGCAGCGGAATCCCCCGTGTTGCCCTCCTCGCCCAGCACTGCGCTCTGCGGAAATGCTGCCAGCAAGTGCCGGGTGATGAGTTCCTGGCTCTCCTTATCCAGCCGCAGCTTGATATCATGCAGCAGGGCTTCATCCACCAGCTTGACACTGTGAAACTGCTCGCGCAGGAATGCACCGGCGAGCCGTGCAGCCTGCCGTGCAGCAGTAAGATAGGCTGAATAATCGACTATCATGGCGTTTTCCGGCTGGCTTGAGCAGTGGACTGGGCAGCGGCGGCGGTCTCCTGCTGGGCGCGCAGTTCCTTGCGCGCCTGTTCGTAGATTTCACGTGCCAGTCGGGAGGAAGCCCGGGAAAGCAGCGGACGCAGCTCGCGCGCCGTAGCCTGAGGCGAGGAGGCATCGTCAAATCCCATCCACACAAAGGTGCACACCCCGCGGTTGCGGAACACCATGGACCAGTGGCCGCAGCCCTCGGGCAGCATTTCATTCATGGTGACCGGCTCGCCATCAGTAATCTGGAATGGCGGCAAAGTGGCCACGGCACCGGCACTTTCGCGGCGGATGTATTCGGGCGATTTCTCGGGCTCGTAGTGGTAAATGAGCTGGCGGTTGCTGTTCCACACACTGTTCACCATGCTCAGGCGGTAGCCCCTGCCCTCATTGAGCAGACAGAACAAGAGGCGCGCCAGATCCAGTCGGCGGATTTTGAACAGGCCGTTGTACAGGTAGAGTTCCTGCTCACGGGACGGAATCTCGATGGGCAGCTTGAGCGATTTGTAGAACGAGCTCACCACATCGTAGCCCATGCGCAGGCCGGTCACCTCCGTACTGCGGGCCACGATGTGCATATCATCCCCGCCGGGCAGACAGGCACAGCAGAACAGGAACGGTGCAGCCACGCGGCCGGGGCGCACCTTGTCCAGCCAGCGGTCGTGGCCATCCACCGCACTGCGACCACCCACCAGGGCCAGAATCTTGCCACGGTGGCTGCGGCGGGCATCCACCACCAGCACGCAACACTGCAGCAGGCCCTTCAAATCATTATTCTCGCCGCGTACCTTCAGGCCTTCGGGGCGGCGCAGGCGTGCAAAGGAAGTACGCGCAGCGGCGGCCTCCTCGGGACTCAGGCCGAGCAGCCAGGCCTCCGGGTACTGGCCCGGTTGTTCAATGGCCGTGAGAGCTGCTTCCACCGCCTTTTCCAGATACTGCTGCAGAGGCAGATTCAGGCTCGACACCACGGAAATGCCACCGGAATGCTCGGGGAGCTCATCGCCCATTTCCTGAAGTTCATGGCGGGTCCACATGACCGAATAGGAACTGAGGGTATCCGCGCTTTGCACGCCACGCCTCAACACAATGGGAGCAGCGGTAGCCAGATTGCATTCCTCCTGGTTAATCATCTCACACTCCAGCATGCGCTGCAGGGTCTCATTTTTGACCGCAATTGCCTTATCCATGCTGGTGACCGGGTTATACCACGAAGGAGCCCGCACCAGTCCGGCCAGGGTGGCGCATTCCACCAGGTTGAGCTCTTTTACCTCCTTGCCGAAATAATGCCGCGCCGCCGCTTTGATGCCGTAGCAATTCTGTCCGTAGAAAATGCGGCTGAGGTATTGCTCCAGAATGGTGTATTTATCGAAGCGGCGCTCAATGCGCTGGGCGAGCATCATTTCCAGCAGCTTGCGGTCCATGGATTTGCCGCTCAGTTCATACACATTGCGGGTAAGCTGCATGGTGATGGTGGATGCCCCCTGCTCATAACGCATGGACTGCAGGTTACGCAGCGCCGAGCGCAGTACCGAGGTGAACACCACCCCGCCGTGTTCAAAGAAATTCTCGTCCTCCCGCGCCACAAAGGCATTCACCAGGTGCCTGGGCAGCTCGTCTCGCGACACGAAGCGTGATTCCGATTCCGAAATCGATGCAATCGGGCGGTTCGATGAATCGTAAAGCATGCTGGTGTTCACCCCGGCACACACGCGGTTCAGGTCGAACTGTGCAGCGCGGTAGCCGTAATACCCGATCACCCCCAGAAAAATCACCAGCAGCAAGCCCAGCAACGAGCCGATGATGACCAGTTTCCTGTGTCCGATAGAGAGCAGGCGGAACCAGCTCTTGCGGCGGTTTGGCGTGGGTGAGTAATACATGATTCCAGCAGCTTATCAGCCTTCCTGCTCCATGAATTGCTTCACATCCGGCGCGGGGTTCCACTGCGGGAACTCAGTGCGGAGAGCCTGCTCGTACTGGGCCGCTTCTCCTGCCTTGTCGCACTTCTTAAGCGCCACGGTGATCTTATACAAGGCAAGCGGCTTGAGCTCCTTATCACTCACCACGTTAGCGGTGCGGCCATAGTACTTGGCAGCCTCACTGTACTGGCGGTCAATATAGCAGGCATCACCCAGGGTGATGAAGAGCGTCGACTTGATCGGCCCATCAATACCCATGGCTATGGCGGTCTCACAAATCTTGCGGGCCTCCTCGCCGCGCTTCAGACCAATAAGCAGCAGAGCCTGGTCACGCATACCCTCAGCCTTGCGGTAGGGCTGGCTTTCCATGGATACGTAATGCTCGGCAGCAGAAAGGCCACGGGCATACAGCCTGAGCTCCAGTCTGGCGCGAGCCAGGGTCTTCCACACAATGGGTTCCACCTTGGGGCGTTCCTGCTCGCTGCCATCGGCTGCGGTATACTTCTCGCGCGGTTCGCGCACCAGAGCATCGGAGAGATACTTATCGGCCGAAAGATAATCGTGCGTCTGGAAACAGGTCCAGCCACACCAGCGGAGAATCGCAGGCGGCAGCGCATTGTACGAAGCCTGGTTGCTGCGTTCCAGCACCGTGAGCGCCTTTTTCAGATTCTCGGCATCCTTCATCTTGAAGAAGCACTGCACCAGTCGCAAATCCACCAGCGAGGCATACTGCTCCGGGTACATGGTGCGGGCCTCCTGGAAATGCGGCACGGCAGCAGCGGGGTCTTTCTCTGCCAGCACACCGGCAATGTTGTAGTGAGCCTCTGCCAGTGCGCCGGGCTTGACCTTCTGCCCCTTATTGGTCATTTCATCACACTGCTTGATGAAGCCCTCGTAGTAATGCACCATCTTATCCGGGTCCTTACCGGCACAAAGCTTGGCTGCACGCTGCCAGCATACGGCCACGGACTCAGAATCCGGGTAATCGCGGATGACGCGGTCATAGTCGGCCAGAGCCTCTTTCACACTACCCTTCCTGCCATGGAATGTACCACGCAGGGTGAGGGCATCGGGCATGCGGTGATCTGCCGGGTACGATTCTATGTAAGTGGTGAGCGTGGGCAAGGGGTCATATACAGCGCCCTGGGCGGCGGTCCAGGCTTTCTTATACATGGCATCCGGCCGCACGGCTTCGGGCAGGTTCTCAAAGTTGATGGTATCGAACTGACGAGCTGCGGCGGCCGTATCAGTGGTCATCAGGCGGTCAGCATACATCAGGCGCACCAGGTCAACACAAGCGAGTCCTGCCGTGGGAGTACCGGGGTTGGCATAAGTGCCGAGGTATTTTTCTGCCTCCTGGAAGAAGTTGGAACCCCGCACCTGCTGCAGACAAATCAGACGGCGATACCCGGCATCGGCCGCCAGCGGCGTACCGGGCTGGCTGCGCTCTGCCATTTCAAACCAGATGGCGGCAGCCTCGTACTGGCGCACCTCCATGGCCGACTGCCCCACGATGATAGAACGGCGGGCATCCTTGGCGGGGTCATCCAGCGTGCTGGACTGGGCAGATGCACGGCGCACCACCTCAGCATACTTGCCACTCTTATAAAGGAAGAGGATGCTTTCCATCTGGGCCTCGCCGGCATACTTCTCCATACCACGGATGCTGGTCAGGCGGCTGTAGAGCTGCTGCGATTCCTCGGCCTTGCCCAGGCGGGCGGCCAGGCGCGCCGCCTGCAGGGTGGCCGTACCCAGCACGCGTTCATCCAGACCGTTCATGTTCAGAATGCTGCGGAAAAGGCTGTATGCCTCGGCATCATTGCCATCCTCAGTCTTCATCTGCGCCATGGAAAGCAGCGCAGTCTGCAAAATAACCGGATTCACCCCCTGCATCAGCTGCAGGGAACGGAACGAAGCCTCGGCCTCCTTGCGCTGGCCGGTCTGCAACTGGGCGCGCCCCAGGCGGTAAAGGGCATCATTGCGCAGCTCCGGGCGCTTGGTTTCGCGCACCGTAATCTGATAAAACCCCAGGGCTTTCTGCCACATCTGACGCTCCGTGGCCTGATTGGCCAGTTTATAAGCGGCCGCAGCGGCGTATTCCCCCTTGTGCTTGTTGGCCAGTACCCCAAGCGTATTGTTGGAAGCTGCGGCATCTCCGGCCTCTGCTTCACAGATAGCTTTCAGGTACATAGCCTTGTCACCCAGGGGAGACTGGGGGAAACGATTCACAAAATTACCGAAGAGCTGAGCAGCACGAGCCATGGCCTGCGCGCGGGAAATCGGCTCCGTTGTGTTGCGGGCCTGGGCATACAGGTGCTCGGCAATGGCGTAGCCATCGGCTTCAGCATTGGCCACCAGCGGGCCATCGCTGCCAGCCGGTTGTTGTGCAAATGCCGGCACAAGGGAAACACCCAGTGCCAGCATGGTGGAAAATCGAGTATTCATATTGGGGAAATCTGGTTCTGTTCGTTAACCGCAGCCCCGCTCGCTATTATTTCTTAGCTTCGGGCATCTGCTTGGAGAAAGATACATTCCACACGCCTGCCTGAGAGCAGGTGGAAATCACATCGGCCATGCGCTGCCAGCTCATCTGCGCATCTCCGCGGATTCGCACCGGCTGGTTCGGGTTCACGGCAATCATGCGCTGGAGCATGGCGTAGAGCTTATCGCGGGTGAACACCTCGCGGTCAATGGTGATGACCAGGTCGCCATCTTCCTCGCGGGCATTGATGATGATTTCATCGATGGCGCGGGAGGTTTCCTCAGTGGATTTGGGCGCAGTGGGCACCTTTACCTTGAGGTCCTGTTCGTTCAGGATGAACTTCTGGGTCACCACGAAAAAGATGAGCAAGAGGAACACCACATCCAGCATGGGTGCAAGCTGGAATCCGATAGGCTCCGGTATCTTGGTGTTGAACTTCATGGCGTTTTGTGTTTCAGCACGCAGGGCTGTGCTTTAGAAATCCTCCCCATCCAGCACTTCCTGGGCGGTACCGCGCTGGTAGGTGCTGCCCAGGCGCCGCTCGCGGTCCATCTGCACAGACACCACGGAAAGAATGTGGGTCACGGCCACTTCCATATCGGCAATGCGTTTCTGAATGCGGCTGCGGAAGAACACATAGGCAGCCATGGCAGGAATAGCCAGCACCAGACCACCGGCAGTGGTAATCATGGCTTCAGCGATACCGTGAGCCATCTGCATCTGCTTCACGCCCTCAAAGTTGCCGGCGGCCATTTCCATGAAAGTCTTCATCATACCCACCACGGTACCCAGCAGACCAATCATGGGTGCAATGGCGCCAATATCAGAAAGCCAGTTAATCTGGCGGGTCAGGATATTGGTCTGGCGGGCACCCTCGGCAGAGGCCACTTCACGCACCTCCTCAATACCGGCACGGGGGTTACGCTGCAGGAACATCACAATCACGTGCATGGTGAGGGCAAAGCTGGAGCCGTCGCGCTCGCACATGCTCATGAGCCCGGCGTAGTCCTTGCGGCGGATGCAGGATTCAACCGACATCACCATACGGGGCGGCAGCACGGCCGAGGTGCGCGTGGTCCAGAGGCACACGAACATCACCATAAAAGCCACGACAGAAAGGAAAAGCAAAGGCCACATGAGAGGACCGCCTTTTTCGAAAAGCTCCATAAGCCCCCAGCCCATCGACTTCAGAGGATCTGTTGCAGAAAGGAAAACATGCATATTCACGCGCGCATTATAGGCAAAAACTGAGCCGATTTCAAGCGAGATACCTGTCTGTATTGTTTTTTTTGCGCAAAAGGGAGTGAATAAATGTTGCAATCGCGTGGCCGGAAGCTTAGAATAAAGCCATGCAGGACACATCTCTCTTCCGCGCCTGGGCTGAGGTAGACACCGCCGCCATGCGCCATAATCTGGCCGTGGTGCGCCGCGTGCTGCCCGACCATAAGCAGATGGCCATTGTCAAGGCCGAAGCCTACGGCCACGGCCTCGAAGGCGTAGTCAAGGCACTGGATGACTGTGATCTGGAATTCTTCGGCGTGGCCACCCCGGCAGAAGCCGCGCGGGTGCAGGCCGCAGGCTGCCGCACCTGCCCGCTGATCCTGGGCCCCTGCTTCCCGGCAGAACGCGAGATGGTGGTGCAGAATGGCTGGCGGGCCGCACTCTCCAGCCTGGAGGAAGCCGCGCATTACAACTCGCTGGGGCAGTTGTATGATAAGAAGGTGCACCTGCATATCAATGTGGACACCGGCATGGGGCGTGCCGGCCTCCTGCCCCACACACTCAGCGAAATGGGGCCCCGCCTGGCAGATTTTGAGCATCTGAATATTGAGGGCGTGTACTCCCATCTTTCCGCTGCGGCAGATGACATCGCCTTTACCCACCGCCAGATCCGCAGCTATGGGGAAGCCGTGGCCGAGCTGAGCACCTACCTGAACATTCCCTACCGCCACCTGTGCAGCAGTTCTGCCGTGTTCAACTACAACGCACCCGGCACCAACATGGTGCGTCTGGGGCGCATTCTCTACGGCTACTCCCCCATGCCCTCCCCCTATAACCGGGAACTGCGCAACACTCTTACCCTCTTCAGCCGGGTCACCCTGCTGCGAACCCTGCCCGACAACCACGGCGTTTCCTACAACCACACCTACATCACCAGCGGCCCCACCCGCGTGGCCACCATCGGCCTGGGCTTTGGCGATGGCTACCTGCATTACCTTTCCAACACCGGCGCGCGCGTTTATCTGAACGGCCAGTACTGCCCGGTGCTGGGCCGCGTGACCATGGACCAGATTATGGTGGATGTGACCCACCTGCCCCGGGTTCAGGCGGGCGATGTAGCAGAAATCATGGGGCCGAACGTCCCCTGGGAGGAACTGACCACCCGCGCCAGAACCATTCCCAGCAACATCATTACCAGCATTACCGGGCGCGTTCCCCGCGTCTATAAGGACTAAGCGTCCGCTGCACTCCTTTCCCCGCCATGAAAAAGGCACGCAAGCAGAACTTGCGTGCCTTTTCTGTATGGAAGTTGTTTCCGGGGCTATTACAGAGCAGCCTTGATGATGGCGGCAAAGGAATCAGCCTTCAGGGCGGCGCCGCCCACAAGGGCACCGTCGATATCGGGCTGGCTCATGAGCTCGGCAGCGTTGTCGGGCTTCACGGAACCACCGTACTGCAGACGCACAGCCTCAGCGGCAGCAGCGCCGAAAGCCTCGGCCACCACGCCACGGATGAAAGCATGAGCAGCCTGGGCATCAGCGGAGGAAGCAGTCACGCCGGTACCGATAGCCCACACGGGCTCGTAGGCAATCACCAGACCAGCCACTTCTTCAGCGGTCAGGCCCTCAAGACCTTCCACCACCTGGCTCTTGAGCACGGTCTCGAGCTCGCCACCCTGGCGCTGCTCAAGCGTCTCGCCGATGCAGTAGATGGGGCAGATGCCAGCGGCAAGAGCCTTCTTGATCTTCTTGTTGATGTAGGCGTTGGTCTCGCCGTGGTACTGGCGGCGCTCGCTGTGGCCAAGCACCACATACTTGCAACCCAGCTCGTTGAGCATGGTGGTAGAAATCTCACCGGTGAAAGCACCGTTGTCGCGGTCGCTCACGTCCTGAGCGCCCACACCGATGCAGGTGCAGCCATTGAGAGTCTCCATAACGGC